>CAZGNQ010000143.1:0-9091 GCA_964527285.1 uncultured Hyphomicrobiales bacterium
CGAGGTCGAGGTCGGTCTCGGCGCCGTCGTCGGTGACGTAGACCTCGCCGTGCTGGTAGGGGCTCATCGTGCCGGGGTCGACGTTGAGGTAGGGGTCCAGCTTGCACAGCCGCACGCGATACCCGCGCGCCTGGAGCAGGGCTCCCAGGGCTGCAGAGGCCAAGCCTTTGCCGAGAGACGACACCACGCCGCCGGTGATGAAAATGTACCGCGCCATGGGATTTGACGGCTAGCCCAATTCGCCGTGGCCGCGAAGCGGAAAATCGCGCCTCGCCAAGCTCACACACAGGTCGCTGAAAAAACCACGCCCAGCGCGCGCCACCGAACGGGCGCCTCGCTCAGGCGGCGCGCCAGGGTGGTTGGGGAGGCGGCTGGGTAGGGCGGCTAGAGACGGGGCAGGCGGACGGGCAGGTTAGGGGGAAGGCGCACCGATGCGGGAAAGACGCACTGCGCCTTCCCACTCATTGCACCTGCTGGGCACCTGCTCCGCACCTACTGGGATTGCGGAACCGACGGTGCGGCTGGTGCGGGCGGCAGTCCCCCCAGGTCATCCAGAATACCGCCACCGCCGCCGCTTTCACCCGTCGCCGGAGCCCCGGGAACAGGCGTGCCCGTCGCGGGCGTCTCGATGATGCCTGTGGAGCCGTCACCGGACCGGCCCAACACCGTCAAGGTGATGCTTGTGCCGAAAAAGATGATAGCCAGGATCGTGGTTGTGCGCGTGAGCGGGTCTGCGGCACGCCGCGCGCCGGCGAACGGGCCACTCGGACCGCCAATGCCAAGCGCGCCGCCTTCGGACTTCTGCAGCAACACAAGCCCGACCAACGCGATGCAGACGAGCAGATGGATGACGAGGACGACGGTTTCCATGGGCGGAAGGCTCCCTGAGCCAGAAGAAGGATCGGTCTGCACGGTGTGCGGGACGCCATCACACCAGCCGTCAAAACCGGCCGCTGCGCGCCGCAAAGTTTCGGCAGACCATGCAAGCCGCAGCGCTTAACATAGAGCGCGTGGCGAAACAATCTCGGGCGCGGCAGCAAGCGGGCGCGCTCTCGCCGGCCTGCATGACCAACCGTCAACCCGAGGACCGTCGCGTTGGCACCGGTTGTGTCTTCTTGCGTGCGTCGCCTGAGGCCGCAGCCAGCGACACGGCAACGGCGTCGATGCGCTTCAGTTTGCGCTCAAACTTCCGCATCTTTTCAGCCTCGCGCGCCGCACGCACGGCCTTGGCACGTTCAACAATCTCTGGCGGGCGGCGTGTCGGTAACATGGTGACGTCCACAGGGCGCAACCGCGGATCGTCGGTGCAGCGGAAGGTGATCAGCCCGCGAATGTCGAAATAGCGCGCAATGGCCTGCTTGCGTTCGTCGCTCAGGCTCTCGGCGGCAACGGCGGGGTCCTGCGCGATATCGGTCAGCACACCGTTTGCGATGAGGCCGCGCTGTTCGTCCTGGAGCTGGTTGCAGGCCCGCCCGGTCAGAAACCCTGCCGACGCAGGCACCGCGCTCACGGCGACGGCCATAGGGAGCAGCAGCACAACCGCGGCCCACTTGAAGCGCCCCCCCACCGTCTGAGCGCCTCGGGTTGCGCTCCAGTTATCTGCGCACGCTGATCTCATGATGCCCCTCCGGTCATCCCGCCCGTGGATGCTCGCGCAAGTTATGCTGACAGATCCAATGGCCCTGTGCCCACGGGCCATCGGCATGCGCCAGATCGAACCCAGCGCGCCGCCGCCACCGCAGCCGTGCGCCCCATCGCGCCATCCAGTCTCCGTCAACGCCCATTGCCAGGACCGTCAGCGCAATCAGGCGACAGCCGCCTCAATGATCGGCCCGAAGCTTTCCGCCTTCAAACTCGCACCACCGACAAGCGCACCGTCGACGTGCTCCCGGGCCAGGATCTCAGCGGCATTGGAGGGCTTGACCGATCCGCCGTAGATGACCTTGAACGCCGCGCCGTCAGCCCCGCGATGCGCGTCGAGCGCCGCTCGGATCGCCCCATGCGCAGCATCAATATCAACAAGTTCGGCCACCGCGCCGGTGCCAATGGCCCACACCGGTTCATACGCGATCACCGTGTTCTCCGGCCGTGCGCTGGGCGGCAGACTTGCCACCGACTGTCGCGCCACCACGTCCAGCGTCAGCCCGCGCGCGCGCTGCCCGGCCGTCTCCCCCACGCAGATCACGGCCACCAGACCCGCGGCGAGCGCCCGTTCGGCCTTGGCTGCAACCATTGCGTCGGTCTCACCGTGGTCCGACCGGCGCTCAGAGTGCCCAACGATCACGAACCCGGCGCCAGCTTCCCGCAGCATAAGCGCTGAAACATCGCCCGTGAATGCGCCATCGTTCGCCAGACCATGACAATCCTGTGCACCGAGCACCACGTCGGTCAGGCCGGCCGCGGCGAGGCGCGCTGACAGCGGCGCCAGCAACGTCAGCGGCGGTGCAATCCCGCATAAAACCGTGCGCGCAGCCCGCTCCACGTGGCGCTCGCTGGCGATGCGCTGGACAACATCCATGTCCGCCAGCAAACCATTCATCTTCCAGTTTCCGAGAACCACCTTATCGGCATCGCGAAGGCGGGTCTCGAGTGGTGAAAGCGTGTCAGCCGCGCGCGGCGCGGTCGGCTCTTGGCTGGTCATGGATCGCTTCCGCAAATGTGATCCGCATGGCGGTCGTGAGGTGATGGGGGCGTACCGGTGCGGCGACCCACGCTCAAGCGCGAAAGCGCTCAATAACGAGCTTTCCCCGCACAATGCGCCATTCGAGTGCAGGATCACCCGGCGCGCGCTCGCGAGAGGACTTGACGCCCACGGGCGCAGCGAACCATCTGCAGGGTTCAGGGCCGTGGCGACGAGAGCACCGCGCGCCCAACTGCGGTGTCGGATCGCGACGCTCTGTTGAGATGCTTGGCGCATGGCAGCGGCGTTGCGTGCGCATCAGCGACACCAGAAGATGCAACCCAACCCGACGACACGAGAGACACCATGCTGAGCGGACTGCGCACAGGCGCGAAAAGCATCATGGCCAAGATCCTCATTGGCCTGCTCGTCCTTAGCTTCGCGTCATGGGGGATCGTCGATTATCTCGGCGGCTTCACGCGGCCGCCGGTAGCGGTCGTCGGGGACCGCAAGATCGAAGCATTTGAGGTGTCGGAAGCTTACCGCGCCCAGCTCAACCAGATCCGGCGTCAGTTTGGCGGTCAGATCACACCGGAACAGGCCAGAGCGTTTGGCCTGCACCAACAGGTCATCAACCAGCTGATCAACGCCACCGCGATGGACCTGCAGGCCGCGGATATGGGCTTGGCGATATCCGACGAGACGATCCGCCGGACCATCCAGAGCGACCCGTCTTTTCAGAACTCGCAAGGGCAATTCGTTCCATCGCGCTTCCGCAACGTCCTGCGCCAGGTGAACATGAGCGAGGCGCAGTTCGTCGCTCAGCAACGCGAGACGATGCGCAGGCGCCAATTGACAGGGGTTGTGGCGGCTGAATTGGCTGCGCCAAAGCCATTTGTCAGCGCAGTGGCGTCGCATCGAAACGAGCAGCGCCGTGTCGCCTATTTCGTTGTGCCAATTGATAAGGCCGAGGAGCCGGCCAAGCCGGACGACGAGGCGATCAAGACCTATTACGACGAGAACCCGGCCCAATTCACCGCGCCCGAATTCCGAAAGGCGCATGTGGTGGCGATCACGCCGGAATCAGTTGGCGAGACGATCGAGGTGACGGACAGCGAGCTTGAAGCGCGGTTTGCCACCGAGCGTGCCCGCTTCGAGACGCCGGAGCGGCGCACGATCGAGCAGATCAATTTCGCGTCCAAAGAGCAGGCGCAACAGGCGGCGGAAGATCTGAAGTCCGGCACCGATTTCTACGAGGTGGCCCAGAAAGCCGGAGCATCTCGCCAGGACGTGGCGATCGGAACGCGCGCGCGCGCCGATCTGGCCGACCCCAAGATCGCCGAGGTGGCCTTTGCTCTCGAAGAGAACACGCCCTCCGAGCCATTCTCAACGGCGCTGACGACGGCGATTGTGCGCGTCACAAACATTCAAGCGGGCAAGACCGTCACCCTTGACGACGTGCGCGATGAGGTGCTGGCAGCCATCCGGCAAGACCGCGCGCTCGACGAGATCAACGCCCTGTATGATCAGATCGAGGACAAGCGCGGCGAAGGCGCAACGCTCGCGGAGGTCGCCTCGAGCCTTAACCTCAAGCTCATCGAACTGGAGGCCGTTGACCGAAACGGCAACGGACCTGACCGCCAGCCGGTCGAAGGCATCCCGCAGCAGTCCCGTACGCTCGCTGCAGTGTTTGAAGGCGAGATCGGCATTGAAGCCAATCCCGCCGACATCGGGGAAGGCGGGTACGCGTGGGTCGATGTCCTGGAGATCACACCGCAGACGCTGCGGCCGTTTGATGACGTCAAGGACGAAGCCAAGACCGCACTCATCAAGCAGCGTCGCGAAGATGCGCTCACCCAATTGACCGACACGCTCGTGAACGAATTGCGCAACGGAACCGAACTCGTGGCCGTGGCAGAGCGACTTGAGCTTGACGTTCAGACGCCCGATCCATTGACGCGCCGCGGCCAGGCGCCGGGCCTGCCGGCATCAGCGATTGCCCAGTCCTTTTCACTCCCCCAAGGCGGTGTGGGTGCGTCCTGGCAAGCTGGCCGCCGCGGGCGGACCGTGTTCCAGGTGCAAGAGATCCTGCCCGTTGACACGTCGGAAGAGGCCTTACCCGACCGCCTCGCCCAGGACCTGCAAAGCGCCCTTGAGCAGGATCTGCTCACGCAATATTTTGCGGCACTGCGCAGTGATTACGGGACGTCACTCAACAACGAAGCCCTTGAGCAGGCCATTTCGGGCGGCGGGTATGCCCAGCGCGGCGGTTTCTGACGCGTTGCGGACGGGGGATCAGCGTTGCGAGCAATGCGCCGTTCCTGCCGACAAGCTTCAGAGCCAGGCTGCGCCCGATGGCGCTTGACGACATGATCCCCGCTGAGTGCCGGAGCACTGCCAGATGAGCCCGCCTTCACAGCCGTCCAATGTTCTGGACCCGCTCCCGGCACTTGGCGATTTCCTTGAGACGCCTGGCTCGCAGGTCGTCTGGGCGCGCATGGTGGGCGATCTTGAGACGCCCGTGTCGGCTTTCATGAAGCTGGCACGGTCCGTGGTGCTGGATGAGGACCGCCGCTCCACGATCCGTGAACATCCAAACGCGTTTCTGCTTGAGTCTGTCGAAGGTGGGGCCGTGCGCGGGCGCTACTCCATCATCGGCCTGGCTCCTGACCGCATTTTCCAGGCCAATGGCGACACTGCCAACCTAACCGAACTCGATGCCGAGGGCATGCCGGTGGGCGAGCCTGAGGACCTCGGCCCGACGTTGCGCGGTCTGCGGACGTTTCTTTCCGCTTCGCGCATCACGCTGCCCGACGCACTGCCGCCCATGTCCGCCGGCGTATTCGGCTACCTTGGCTATGACACGGTGCGCCTCGTGGAGCGCCTGCCATCCGTGCCTGAGGACGCGCTCGGCATTCCGGACGGAATTATGGTCCGCCCAACCGTCATGGTGATTTTCGATGGCGTACGCGATGAAATCACGATTGTCGCGCCGATCTATGCGGAGACGCCGGCAACGCGTCTGACGTCAGATGACTACGCTGCTGCCGTTGCTCGACTTGAGCACGTGGCGGACCGTCTCAACGCCCCCATTGCGCCGGCGTTGCTGACTGATGATGCCAATGCCGGCCCTGCCGACATCGAGCCCGCCTCCAACACGTCGCAGGAGGATTATTTGGCCATGGTCGCCCGGGCCAAGGAATACATCTCCGCCGGCGACATCTTTCAGGTTGTGCTCTCCCAGCGGTTTTCAACGCCCTTCCCGCTGCCGGCCTTCAGCCTTTACCGTGCACTGCGCCGGACCAATCCGTCTCCCTTCCTGTTCTATCTCAACTTTGCCGGCCACGCGATTGTGGGATCCAGTCCCGAAATTCTCGTGCGCGTGCGCGGCGGGGAGGTGACCATCAGGCCGATTGCGGGCACCCGTCCGCGCGGCAAGACCCAGACCGAGGATGCGCGTCTGGCGGCCGAATTGCTTGCGGATGAAAAGGAACTGGCCGAGCACCTGATGCTCGTCGATCTCGGCCGCAACGACGTTGGCCGGGTGGCAAAGATCGGGACGGTCTCGCTCACCAGTTCCTTCTTCCTGGAATACTACTCCCACGTGATGCACATCGTCTCAAACGTCGTCGGGGAGCTGGATGACAGCCAGTTCGACGCGATTGATGCGCTTATGGCCGGATTTCCCGCCGGCACCGTATCGGGCGCGCCGAAGGTGCGGGCCATGGAGATCATCGACGAATTGGAGCGCCACAAGCGCGGTCCTTATGCCGGATGCGTCGGATATTTCTCCGCCGATGGGGAGATGGACACGTGCATCGTGCTTCGCACGGCGGTGGTGAAGGACGGCGTGATGCACATCCAGGCAGGCGCCGGCATCGTCGCGGACAGTGTGCCGGAAAACGAGCAGGCCGAGTGCGAAAACAAGGCCCGCGCGCTCTTCAAGGCGGCGGAGGAAGCTGTGGCCCGGCTGCGGCCGGGCGCGAACCGGTAGCACATTCCGTCTCGCCCTCGATCTGGGACCCCTGCCCATGCAGCCAGGCACGCATCTTTTCAGTTATTGGCGCGTTGGCGTCGCCGGGTCCAGCAATTCACTCCCCGCTGCAGCAGCAGAAATGTGCGATGCCGTGGGTGCTCGTCTCGCGCAGGCGCCCAACGTCAAAATCGTCCACCATGGACTGAAACTTCGCTTCGCCCATCAGCCCGACAATCTGGCCGCTGACTGGTACTACATCGAAGGCGCGCGGCGCACGCTCGGTCCGCACGACGAGAGCCGGCTGGAGACGCTGATCGCGCAAGAGCCGGCTGCGGCTGCCGTCAATTCATCAAAAGCGCAGTCCGACGACGGGCAGCCGGTGATGTTCACCGCCGGGGACATTCGCCGCATCCGGGCCAACACGTTCCAGGCCCGGCGCTTCTCCTTCGTGGGCTCTCTCGATGCGCTGATCGGCATCCGTGGTGGCTACGGGACCTTCCAACAACTCGTGCTCGCATCGGCCATCGGGCTTCCGGTGCTGCCCATTCCCTGCTTCGGCGGCCGCACACGCGTGTTCTGGGAGGAAAACCGTGCGGACGTGATGGCAAGTCTCGACATCGACGAACCAACGGCTGAGCGCTGGGAACAGCCGCCTCAGACAGGCGCAGAGATCGAAACGCGCGCGGCGGAGATGGTGGATGCGCTGGTCGGCCGCCTGCCAAAGCGCGCTTTCATCATCATGCCGTACGCTCCTGAGTTCGACACGCTTTACGACCTCATCATCGCACCTGCGGTCACGGCAAACGGAGATGAAATCCGCAGGCTCGACCGTCTCAACACGCCCGGCTCACTGATCCCGCAGATCCTCGACGGCATTACCACGGCGGATTATTGCGTTGTGGTGTTGGACGGCTTTCGCCCCAACGTGCTCTACGAGATGGGCTACGCACAGGCGCTTGGCAAACCGCTCATCCTGATCATGCACGCCGGCACGATCACCGATGCGAGCGATGTGCCCTTTGACATCTCCACGCTGCAACGCATTGAGTACGAACGCCCCGACCAGGGCACGCTCAATCGGTTGACCGCCGCGGTGCACAACGTCATCCCCCGACGTTATGCCCAACGCTCGTTGCGCTCATGACCCGCCAGGAACCACCAATCATTGAGGCAAGGCCCGCACCGAGGCTCTTGCTTCTGCGCCACGCCAAATCGTCGTGGGACGATCCGGACCTTGCCGATTTTGACCGCCCACTCAGCCCCCGCGGCATCCGCGCCTCCGCGACGATGGGCCGGTACATGCTGGCGGAAGGCCTGATGCCGGATCGGATCATCTGTTCGGCCGCCCGGCGCACGCGCGACACCTGGGCGCTGCTGGCGGAGCAGTGGCCCCACATGCCGAAAACAGTGTTTGAGCGCTCGATCTATGAGGCCGAACCTGCCGCAATCCGTGCCGCCATTGCACGCCATGGCGGGGATGCGCGCCGTCTCATGGTGATCGGGCACAACCCGGGGCTTGAGGACTTGAGCCGCTGGCTGACAGGCGCGGATGCGAACGGCGCCATGGCTCGCCTGCAGGAGAAGTTTCCCACGGGCGCCCTGGCCGTGTTTGATCTTCCCGCAGCAACGGGCCATGCTGAGGCCGCCACGCCGTGGGACCAACTCCGCCAATGGAGCCACGGGGGTCAAGGGAGCCGCGGGCGTCAAGGGACGTGCCAGGAGGCGGACATGGGAGCGTACCAGGGGGCGTGCCAGCTGGCTCTGTTCCAGCGCCCACGCGATCTGGAGCCCGCCTGATGCTGTCGTGCGACCGGCTTAGCCCTGGCAAATAGACAGATCGCGCGGGACCGCTGATCCTCGGCCTGCACCCGCCGCCTCTGCCCCGCCTGCTGACCTTCGCTTGACCGCTCAAAGGCGCCTGCTAAGACACAAACATGCTGTGGCTCATCGATAACTACGACAGCTTCACCTACAATCTCGTCCATTTCCTCGGGGAGCTGGACGTCGATTGTCACGTGGTGCGCAACGACAAAACACGCGTTGACACCGTGATCGCGGCGGAACCGCAGGGGATCGTGCTCTCACCAGGGCCGTGTACGCCGCACGATGCGGGCATCTGCCTTGAGCTCATCCGGGCGGTTGACGGGCGGATCCCCATCCTCGGTGTTTGCCTCGGCCATCAGGCGATCGGGGAGGCCTATGGCGCCAAGGTCGTGCGGGCCTCTACCTTGATGCACGGCAAGCTCTCGCCCATCCACCACAGCGGGAACGGGCTGTTCGATGGGTTGGAGAGCCCCATCACCGTCACCCGTTACCATTCACTGACGCTTGACCCAGCGACGATGCCCGAATGCCTAGAGGTGACAGCGCGCGCGGATGACGGCACGATCATGGGGCTGCGCCACCGCGACCTGCCGCTGCATGGCGTCCAGTTCCATCCTGAAAGCATCGCCTGCGAACACGGCCACACGATGCTCGCGAACTTTCTGCGCATT
>CAZGNQ010000144.1:0-9055 GCA_964527285.1 uncultured Hyphomicrobiales bacterium
GGCGCTCGACGCAGACGCCTTCCTGGCGGAGTGGAAATGGGACGGCATCCGCGTTCAGATCGTCGGCAATGGCAGCGACGTGCGGATTTATTCGCGCACGGGAGATGATATATCACCGGCTTTTCCGGACATTGCCGGACGGTTTTTTGTGGATGCGGTCGTCGACGGAGAATTATTGATCGTGCGCGACGGCGAGGTTCGCCCTTTCAACGATCTGCAACAGCGGCTCAACCGCAAGACCGTCTCAACGCGCATGATGCGTGAGTTGCCTGCGCACGTGCGGCTTTATGATCTCCTGTTCGAGGAGGGGGAGGACCTGCGCGGGCTGGGGTTTGCCGAGCGCCGAAAGCGCCTTGAAGCCTGGCACGCCGCGCACGGCCCGGACCGCAGCGACCTGTCCAGCCTCATCGAGGCCCCGACCAAGGAGGCGCTGCGCCAGATCTGGGACGAGACGCGCGGCAACGCGATAGAGGGCCTGATGCTCAAGCGCCATGACAGCCCGTATCTCCCGGGCCGCCCCAAGGGGCATTGGTACAAATGGAAACGCGCACCGCTCACACTCGACGTCGTGCTGATGTACGCCCAACGCGGCAGCGGCAAACGCTCGTCGTACTATTCCGACTTCACCTTCGGCGCCTGGCGCCCCCGCGAGGAGGGCGGCGAAGAGGACGGCGAGGAATTGGTGCCGGTCGGTAAGGCCTATTCCGGCTACACCGACGAGGAGTTGCTGAAGATCGACAAATGGGTCCGCAACAACACCGTGGATCGCCACGGACCCGTGCGCGTCGTGAAACCGGAGTTCGTGCTGGAGGTGGCGTTCGACGCCGTGCATCGCTCCAAGCGCCACAAATCAGGCGTGGCGATGCGGTTCCCGCGCATCCACCGGCTGAGGTGGGACAAGCCGGCGCATGAGGCCGACCGCCTTGCAACGCTCCTGGACATGATTGAGCAGGACGGACGTTGAGTGGGTGCGCCGCTGGCCCGCTCACGCTGATTTGACGTGTCCGCACGCATGTTCATCGCCATATCTGGGGCGGGACGTTCACTTGAAGGGTGACGCATGACGCGCACCCCGGAGAAAGTGTGCGCGTCGCGTCATGTGTGCGACGAGGCTGCAAGAACGGGCTTGTAAATGATGGTCGGACTGCAAAATCCATTCGCTCAATTGAGGCGCTCGGGCCGTGCAATTGCTCTGGCGTTGGCGATCGGGGTGCCGGTCCTCGCACTGGCCACCTCGTCCATCGCCATGGCGCAGACCGACGGGTCCCAGCTGTCAGCGACCACGCCGTCCAGCGCGCCCGCACCGGCCACGCATTTCCCGCCGCTGAAGGAAGTCGTCTCCAACGTCCAAAGCAGGTTCGATGACGTCAAGCATCTCAGCGAGGCGCAGGCCAAGGCGCTGATCGGGCGCGATGACGTGCTGCTGGTCGACACGCGCGAATTGGCTGAATTCCAGGTGTCACGCCTGCCGGGTGCCGTGCAGCTTGACCCTGATGCATGGCGTTGGACGGTGATGTCCCAACTCGGCGAGCAGGTCAGAGGCAAGACGGTGGTGTTCTACTGCTCGGTTGGGGTCCGCTCATCAAAGATGGCCGCCCACGTGCAGGACGCGATGATGGAGGCTGGTGCGAAGCAGGTCTTCAATCTGGATGGCGGCATTTTCCGCTGGCACAACATGAGCTTGCCGTTGGAGGACGAGCGCGGGAGCACCGATGTTGTCCACCCATACGATGCCCATTGGGGTAAGCTCGTGCGCCGTCAGGATCACACCAGCTACTCGCCTGTGCCCCGCCAATAGACAACCCGGCGGCAACGTTGCGACGAGCTGGATCGCGCCGGCGGACGGTTCGCGAGCCGCCCGAGGTACGTGATCACTCTGCCGTGATCTGCGATGCTGTTTTGGGGTCCCGGTGACGCTCACCCGGGGCCCGCACCGGTCGAACCGCGTGCGGCGCGCCAGCCCCTTCACGCAAACCCCGCGGCGGAAGCACGCCATAACGGGCGATGGTGTAAAGTATCTTGTAGCCCGCCAGCACCGTCCCGCGGACCGTGCCGGAGACCTTCGACGTGCCGATGCGCGGTCGGTAATCGACATCCACTTCACTACAGCGCAGCCGAAGCATGGCCGCCTTGATCTGCATCTCCACCGTCCAGCCGTAATTGCGGTCCGCCATGGCCATCCGGTCGAGCGCGCCAATTGAGACCGCACGGAAGGGCCCGAGATCAGAAAACCGCATGCGCCAGATGAGTCGGATGAGCGTCGTTGCCAGCCAGTTGCCGAAGCGCTGCGGCACGGTGAGGCTGCCGGATGCTGCCTTTTGCACACGCGAACCGATCACGAGATCCCGGTGGCCCTGGGCAATGGGATCGACGAGCCACTCGGCCTGTTCAGGATGGTCGGAGTAGTCGGCGTCCAGAAAGACGATGATGTCGCCCGCCGTGAAACCCTCGCGCTGGCGCACGTGCTCAATGCCCGCAAGGCAAGCCGCGCCGTAGCCGCGCTCGGGCTGCGAGACGACCGTGGCACCTGCCGCGTGCGCCAGCTTGGCGGTGTCGTCGGTCGAGCCGTTGTCCACCACGATCCGCACGTCGAACCACTCCGGGATGTCGGCCAGCACCTTGGCAATCGAGCGTTCTTCATTGAGGGCGGGGATCACGGCGGCAACACGGTTGTCGTAACGCATCTCACGCTCCTCTTGGGTTCCAGCGCCCGCTGGACGTCCTGTTCAGCTTCTCCCGGCCCACACGACCGAAACGCCTGCCGTTTGGACGATGCCGCTGTCCTACACATCAAACGTCGAAACCGCCGTGCGAGATGACCGCGGGATGCGCGAACCGCTCCAGGATCGCGCGACAACAAAACGATCAACGCGTGGCCGCAGCACCCCGGCGCCCGCGCAGGCCAAACCGCTGTCCCAAACCTGCCCGGCTCCCGGCGCCTTGCCCGGCTTGTCCCTCCTGCCCGCTTAGCCCGACGGGTGCGACCGGCGCCAGCACCTCAACGTGCGCCCGACGCCGCGCCAGCAGAAGATCAAGCGCCAGTCCAAGCCAGATGGGGGCCCAGATCCACCAGACGATGACGTCGCTGAACAGATCCCCGCGGCTCTGCCACGTCAGGTGGAAGGCGGCGTAGTAGAACGGCAGCGTTATCGCAGCGATGACGAGGCCGATGGACGGCAGCAACGGCGCAAACATGAGCGCCCACACGGCATACCAGGGAAACTGCGCCGGGCTGAGCAGCCAGAGCGTGATGGCCAGCACACCACACGCGGTGACGAATGCACGGGCCTCCTCGGCGCCCGCCGGAGAGACACCGCCGCGCCGTGCTAAATCCAAAGATCCGCGCCGCCACAGACCAATCGCCAGCCCCAGCGCAACGAGACCGGCCAACCCTGCCAGCCCGGCTCGCAGGATGTTGCTGGATTTGACGGTGATCTCGTCCGTGATCGCAACAGCGTCGCCCAACAGGGCTTTGGCCACGTCTGCCAGCGCGGGATAAAGCGCACTGTTGGTCTGCCATTTCTGCGCGTAGGCGACGAACCCGGAGTCCTTGTCGAGCCCGCCGAGCACGACGGGCCAAGCCCACAGCATCAGCAGTCCGACCGTCAAGACGACGCAAGCCGCAAGCCGTCCGGGCGTACGCAAAAGCCCTTGCCAGATGAGCGGAAGCAGCAGCACCGGCCAGACCTTGATGCCGGCGGCCAACCCCAGCGCGCCTGTGGCAGCGAGCGGGCGCCCCCGCAGCGCCAGCAACACACCACCCAACACAAACGGGACCAGCACCGCTTCCATGTGGCCGGAATTGAACAGCTCCTTGAGGACGATCGGATTCCACCAATAAAGCGTCACCCAGATCGCCGGCCGGCCAATCGCCTGCAGGAGGGCCAAAAGCAAGGCGAACGTCGCCACGTCCGCGGCCAGGCACACGACCTTCCAGGCAAACAGCGAAAACGGCGCAATGAGGTGCGCCAGTGCAAACGCACCCTGCGCGACCGGGGGATAGATTGTTTTCAGGTGGGGGTGATTGACCCGCTCAAGGACGACGCCCGCATCCGCGGCCAGCCCCGCCAGCACGCCCGGTGGGATCGCGCGCATGGCATCGTCGGGCGCGAAGGCGTACGGGTTGAGACCAGCCACCGTGACCGCGCCGTCCCACAAGTAGCGCTGGTAGTCATCCTCCAGCGCCGGCTCACTGCCCAGCAGGAGGCACCGGGCCGCCAGGCCGGTCACAAACACGATCCAGAGCGTGCGCGCCTGCCATGGATCAGCGGTGTAGGGATCAACGGCGTACGGATCAGCAGCGATGGATGGGGGGCTGTCGGAACGGGCACCTCCGGCGTTCGCCATGCCCTGCGCCGCGATCAGCGTCGCCCGCCGCGCGTCCAGCACCGTCAAACCCGCAGCGCCCAGAAACACAACGCCGCCCGCCACCAGCCCCGCGATCAACCCACGAATGGGCATCTGCATCACGAAGTAGTCGTAACTGAACGCCTCACTCGCCCACAGGAAGAAGGCTGACAGGCCAACAAGTGCGACCGCGCAGGCGCACCACCCGTAAAACGTTGGCGGCATCGAGCGCCCATCGCTCCACGCGTGCGGGCTCACTCCCGCATGGACAGATGGTGCAATTGCTGTACGGGCCGGTGACTGCGCCGCCTGATCCGCGGCGTCACCCAGCGCCCCGATGGGTGTTTGCTCTCCGGCCATGGCTTCTGGCCCCTTCGACCGAGCGCACCAGCGCCTGCGACTTTCGATTGATGCTTCTTATGGCCAGCTTTCGCGCTTTGGCGCCATCGACGCCCCATCACGTTGCGGTGAAACAGCGATGGCGGTACGCGATGCAGCCGACCGTGGCTTGTGGCGCGTCGCCGCCCTCCCAGCAAGGAATGGTCCTCCCCGCCCATGCGCATTCTCTATCTCGTGACGGAAGACTGGTACTTCGTTTCCCACCGCCTTCCCATGGCTTGTGCGGCCAGGGATGCCGGCTTCGAGGTGCATGTGGCAACGCGGGTGCGCGCCCATGGCGAGGCGATCCAGGCGCAGGGCTTCCAGTTGCACGCGCTCGACTGGGTGCGGGGCAGCACCGGGGTTCTGGGCAACATTGCTGCTGTCCGGCAAATCCGCGCGTTGCTGCGGACCATCGATCCGGTGATCCTCCACAACATCGCGATGAAACCGACATTGCTGGGCGGGCTTGCCGCGTCGGGCCGCAGCGGCATGAGCGTGGTCAATTCCGCGACCGGGCTCGGCTCGGTGATGATGGAGCGGCCGGGATGGCGCGCGTTGCCTGGCACGGGACTGCGCCAAATGATCGGCCACCTGTGCCGGAGAGCCAATGCTGCGGTGATCGTGCAGAACCCCGATGACGCGGCGGCGTTCCGAGCGCTTGGCGTGCGCGACGCGGTTCTGGCCACCAATCTGGACGCGGATGGGGGAACCGCCAGGGGCGCGACCGGCAAAGCTTCGGGGCACAGCCCGCACGGCCTTACGCTGATACCCGGCTCCGGCGTCGATACCGACCATTTTGCTCCCTTGCCTGAGCCTGACCACCCCATCACCGCGGCGTTCGTCGGCCGCATGTTGCGCGACAAGGGCGTGGAGACGGCCGTCGAGGCACATCGCATACTGCGTCGACGTGGTGCGGCCGTCCGGCTCATCCTCGCTGGAACGCCAGACCCTGAAAACCCCACCAGCCTGAGCGAGGCGCAAGTGGCTGGCTGGGCGGACGAAGCGGGGATCGAGTGGCGCGGCCATGTCACGGACGTGCGTGAGGTCTGGCGCGATGCCCACATCGCACTCCTGCCTTCCTTGCGCGAAGGCCTGCCCAAAAGCCTCTTGGAAGCCTCGGCTTGTGCGCGCCCAATGATCGCGACAGATGTCCCCGGCTGCCGCGATGTCGTGCGCGCGGGTGAAACAGGGCTGCTGCACGCGGTCGGGGATGCCGAGCGCCTGGCAGACCATTGGCAGACCTTGGCGGGCGATCAGCGCACCCGGCGCGCCATGGCCACGGCAGCGCGCAGGCGGGCTGAGGATGTTTATTCAAGCCAGGCGATCGGCGCACAGACGGTTGCGTTGTACCGCCAGCTCGTCGACACATAACTCGGCCATCACAGCGACTTTTCCACCCGCAGGCGCAGATTTTACATCCCGAATGGCAGCGGTTTGCGGGCCGCAGCCCGCCGTCGCCATCACGCGCTCGGAAAGCTGTCATCCTTCGGGAGCAGCATCACGGCGACGCCCATGGCCAGGCTGGAAAACGTCACCGCAAAGCTCGCGAAAAACAGAACCACCGCCACGACGGGGTAACCGTTCTCGGCAAACAACGTCCCGATCCGCGCCACGTCGAGCGTCATCATGGCAAGCGCAGCAAATAGACCCAGAAAGGCGCCACCGGTGCCGTGATATGCCAGAAACCTCAGGAGTTTCGGCCAGTCTTCGAACCACTTTTCAATGTTCATGGGTCGGGCTCCCCAGTGATGTCGTAAACACCTAAAACCACTGCAATTTGACTGCACTCATTGTTGCAAACTTTACGATGCGATGCGGTTGCCCGATTTCTCCCTCGACCGAGTTGATCTTCGTCATCACCCCCCAGCAGGGAACATCATTTCGCTGAGACCTTCGGCGGCGCTTTGCTGTGCCACCCAGCCGGCCGCACGCAAACGCTCGGTCGACACCATGAGATCGCCGTTGACGCGGTCCCACGCGGCCTGTTTTCCAAGCGCCGCTGCGCCCAACCGCGCCAGGCCAACGGGCAAAGGCCAGAGGGCTGGCGCCCGGTTCAGACCCCGCCGCATCGCCGTGATCATGTCCGGCACCGTCAGCGGATCGGGATCGGCAACCAGGAAAACGCGGCCGTTGAGGTGGGCACGTGCCGCGCTCGTCAATGGCGGTGCGGGCCGGAAGGTCTGTGCGTTGCGCTCCTGCACCCGATCACCGCCGGCGGCCGGACCCGCGACGCCCAACGCAAAGCGGATGGCATCACACAGGGCTGCGACCGATAGGATGGACCGGCGCGCGGTCAGCCCCGCGAGCGGCAGCGGCACCGGCAGACGGGCGAGGCGCGCGAGCGTGGCCATGTTGCCTTTCACACCGCGCCCGTAGACCAGCACCGGGCGCAAAACGATGGCGTTCGGATCAATATCGAACAGCACACGCTCCCCGCGCAATTTCGACCGGCCATAGGCATCCGTCGGCGCGGGCGTGTGGTCTTCCGTCAAGACGCCGTGTGCCACCGGTCCGCTCTGGGCGCGCACCGAGGAAATGAACACGGTGCGGGCTGCCGCCTCGCGTGCGGCGGTGGCGATTGTGACCAGCGCCGACCCGTTGACACGCGCATAGACCGCCTCCTCGATCGCGCGGTCCGCGTGGGCGATGCCGGCCAGGTGCACAAGGCCGTCGCATCCGTCCAGGACCCGGCGCCAGTCGGCCAGCGCGCCCGGATGGTCCAATTCCGCCAGTGCCGGCTGCGGCACCCAGGTTACGGCGTCGAGTTCATCCGCGCTGAGGGTCGTGGCGTGGGCAAACGCCGCAGCAACGTCCCGGACCCGGCGCCCGGCACTTTCACGCGCGCAGGCCCGCACGCGCCCACCGGCACGCACCAGGTCGGGCACCAGGTGACGCCCAATGAAGCCGGTCGCACCGGTGACAACGACCACCGGCGGGTGCGCATCGGTCTTCATTTCCGCCGTCCTGCAGGATTAAGCCCCTCCAGATGCAGCATGAGCCGCAACAGAACGATACCGCCGAGGACAAGGCAGATCGCATCGCCGGCGCGGCTCGACAACGCAATGCTCACGAGCGCGAGGGCGGCGAGGCCGATGTTGGCAATCCATACCTCACGCGTGATCTGGGGCACGGTGAGCCGGCCGGCATCGAACGCGCGCTGGTAGGCGTGGCGGCGGTGGGCCTGGCCAAGCGGCTCGCCATCGCGGTAGCGCCGCACCACCGTGGCCGTCGCATCGAACAGATAATAGGCAGGCAGCAGCAGCGCTGCGGCAAGGCAGCCGCGCACCGCCAGTTCGATCATCAGCCAAGCGGTGAGAAAACCGAGCGGCAGCGATCCGACATCACCCAGAAAAATCTTGGCCGGATGCCAATTGAACCAGCCAAAGCCGATGAGTGCACCGGCGACCGCGAGGCCGACGATGGCAGCCCACCGCGCGCGGGCCGCATCCGCCGTTGCGCCAGCGTACCCACCACCAGCACCGTCGCCTGCGGCCAGGAGCAACAGGCCCAGCGCCGCGCCCGCGCACACGGGCACGAGTTCGGCAATGGTGAGCCCATCCATGCCGTCCATGAAATTCGTGAAGTTGATGAAGCCCACGATGCCGACGGCGAGCAGGGCCCGCTCCAGCAGCACGGGCATGAAGTCTGTGAAAATACGCGCGTCGGCAGGAAGCACCGCCAGGAGGGTGACAGCCGCAGCGCCTTGGATGATCAACCGCGGCGCGACGGGCAGGCTGAGATGGTCGTCGGCGGCACCGGCGATCCCCAGCGCCAGCGTCGCGCCCAGTATGCCAGCCACCATGATGGCATCCGGCGCGGGCACCATCAACCCGAAGGCCGGCACGCTCAGCGCCACCAGCAGCACCGCCCCCACGACAGAGAAGCCACCCCCTTGCGGCGTCGGCGTGCGGTGCCCTGAGCGCGCGTTCGGCACGACGGACAACACGGATCTCAGAGCCGGCAAACTGAAATGGATCCCCATCGCCGTGAGCCCCATGGCCACGACGGCCGCCAGCCCGCCAACAAGCATCACTTCAAGTGCCCGCCCGAAATTGATTGAAACAAGGCTCACGCGTCGCGCCCGGCGTTCACCGGCCGTCTGTTACATGTGCGTTGAGGCCGTATCGCCGCGCAGGCCTATCAGGCAAGGGAACGCAATCCGGCCAAGCTGCGCGAAGGCAAATGCCTGCGCTCCCGCAGTCTCTGTGCCCATCCGGCCACTTTGAGGGCAACCGAACCTTCAATGCCGGCCGCCCTGTCAGCCGGGAGGGGCGCTGGCCAAAGCTCAGGCGACGTGCCGCCATTCCGGCGCGTTCGCGGGACGGTT
>CAZGNQ010000145.1:0-9007 GCA_964527285.1 uncultured Hyphomicrobiales bacterium
CGACCGGCGCGCCCGCCGCGCCGCGGTGGAACAGGGCCGCCAAGTCCGCAGCGCTGGAGGTCAGCGCGCCCGAGCCAACCGGCAATCGGCACGGAGATGGCGCCGACGCGACCAAAGATGGGACGCAGGACGCCGCCCTTCCCGCGCCGGAAATCGTGAGACGCCGGCGGACCTTGCCACCCGTCGGGCGGCGCCGTGCCGACAGCAACCGGGGCCAGGAGGCTTTTGTCCAAATGCTCGCCGAGCCCGACTACGGCGCACAGGCCGTCGCCGCGCCGCTGGCCTGGTCGAGCGCCCGCGACCGTTATGCGCGATACCGCCGGCGCGCGGACCGGGCGAGGCTTCGCAAGGAACGCCGCGCGCGGGTCGCAGCAGCCCGTGAACGCCGCCTCAACCGTCGTGACGGTTATGGCGGTCGCCGTCGGGCGCACGCCTCTATCGCGCGCCACAGTCAGGGACAGTGGGGCACATACGGCGGCGGCCGGACGTATCGCTCCGCTGCACACCAGCAGGCTGCAGCACTTGCCCAGGCACGCGCGCAATCGCGGGCCCGCGCACGCGCGGTGGCCCGTGCCGGAACCCGCCGCTCGGGCAACGCGACGCGCCGTCAAAGCGGGCGTTGGCGGATGAGCATCAACGCTCAGTCATCACGCTGAGCGCGAGCGCCGTTTGAGCTTGGCACGTTCCAACGCCCCGAAGCTGTTTGACCGGCCGGCCGTCAGTTGCCCGCAAAAGCATCCATCTTCGCCGCCAACTCGAAGTCGAGTGATGTGAGGCCACCTGCATCGTGCGTGGACAATGCCACGTCGACCGTGCGGTAGACATTGGTCCATTCCGGATGGTGGTCCATTCGTTCGGCCACGAGGGCGCAGCGCGTCATCCATCCAAATGCCGTGACGAAATTGTCGAACTTGTAGGTCTTGCGGATAAGGTCGCGCGCGCCCGCGTCCAGCGTCCAGCCCTCAAGCTTGGCCAGTTCAGCCTCCAGCGCGTCGCCGGTCAGTCTCTCGCGTGCCATTGCCGTTTCTCCCTGCTGATCCTGATAAACGCTCGAGCAACGCGAGCTGTAGGCGGTAAACGCCGGCGGGGCGTTGTCACAGCTCCCGCCCGCGCTGGAACGCCGCCTCCCATTCGTCCAGTTCCGTTGGATCGACGGCGGCATCGTCCATGTCGTCGCCACGAGCCTGCAATGGTGTTGCGGCGCCCACCTCGCCCAACGGATAGGTCGCCTCGATCACGTAGGGACCGCCGCCCGTCCCGGACCGAGACGACATCAGGACGAAGCGTGAGGCCTCCCAATGCGTGCCGACGAACCCGCCATGGGTTGCAAGGAACACCTCAAGCGCACTCAGCAACGCGGTGTTCGGCGCAGACGTGGGCCCGCGCCCCCTGCGCCGTGGCCCCAACTGTCGCGCTCGCTCACCGGCTGCAAAGCGCGCCAGAGTGACGTGGGGATGGAAATTTCGGCTCTCGGCTGGCAGCCCCACGGCCCTGGCGAGGCGCTCATGCCGGGCGGCGAGGGCGGCAAGATCGGTGCCGGTGTCACCACCCGCATCGACGCCGACCCACAACGTGCGCGGTCTGTCACCTCCGAAGGAGCCGAGGCCGCGCAACTGCAGCGCCATGGTCGGCCCCGTGGCCTCGGCGAGTTGCTCAATGAGGGCATCGGCCGTGTTCGGCTCAACGTCGCCGAAGAACCGCAGCGTGATGTGGTAGTTCCCCGGCTCGACCCAGCGCGCACCCGGCAGCGCCGCACGCAAACCTGCCAGCCGCGCGGCGTCCGCTTCGGGGATCTCCAGTGCCGTGAACAGTCGTGGCATGTTCTGCGCGGGTCGTGCCCCGCTGTGCGGCGGACCGTCCCGACAATCAGGACGGCGCTGCGCCGGTCCGTTTGGCGCGCACCCGGTCGATCAACGCGTCGACCTTGGGGCGAATGGTTTCAACGATCTTGCGCACACCAGCGGCGTTCGGATGGATGCCGTCCGGCAGATTGAGGCCACGGTCAAGCGCGACGCCTTCAAGGAAGAACGGGTAGAGCAGCGCGTCATGCTTCTTGGCGAGAGCCGGATACATGGCCTTGAACGCATTGAAGTACGCCTCGCCAAGCCCGCGCGGCGCCTCCATGCCGGTGAGCAGAATTTCAAGATCGCGGGCCTTCGATTTGGCCAGGATCTCATCCAGCGCGGCGCGGGCCCCGGCCACCGGCAGGCCGCGCAGTCCGTCATTGGCGCCCAGTTCAACAATGATGGCATCGGCGTTGTCAGGCACAGCCCAGTCGTAACGCGCCAGCCCGGCGGCTGCGGTATCGCCCGATACGCCGGCATTGATCACCATCGCATTCACGCCGTCGGCCTTCAGTGACGCTTCAAGCTGCGTGGCAAAGTCCTGACCCGGCGCGAGACCAAATCCGGCGACGAGGCTGTCACCCAGGGCCACGATCCGGATGGGGGTTGTGTCTTGTGCGGTCTGTGCGGCGCCGGGGCGTGCCGACAGCGCGATCGTGGCGAGTGCGACGGCACCGATGCCGAGCAGCACGTACGCGGCCGCGGTCATGGCGCGCTTGGCGCCCTCGACCACCTGAGGGCCACGTGCGCCCCGCTTGGCGTTGCGCCGCTGCACCCGGATGCGCGTTCCAGCTTCAAGCATGCCCGTTCTCCTTTGCGCGTGAGATCCATGGCCTGTCGCAACCTGGCGTGTCGCAACCTGGCGTGTCGCAATGACGCCGTTGCGACGGAACCGAGCAGTGCGCCGCGTTCACATGATGGCGGGTTGTTCTCATCGCCCCAAGGTCCGATCTCAATGGCCCGCGTATGCTTCCACGACATGCGGATGCCGGCGTTGTTTCGCAACGCGTCGACAGGCCATCGCCCCAGGAGCCCCACCACATGACACCCCCGTCGTCCACTGCCATTCAACTGGAGCGCAGCGAAGTGTCCGAAACGGTTCGCGCACCTGAAGACGCCCGCGCCACGACGCCTGCGGCCGGCATCCAGGTCGCCCCGGACGGGGATCGCACCGCCGATGCGCAGCAGGCTCCAGCCGCCATCGCGTTGGATGACGTCTGCCTCACGCTCGACAGCCGGGCCGGGGCGGTGGAGATCCTGAAGTCCGTCTCGCTCACAGTGCCGGAGGGTCAGTCGCTCAGCATCGTCGGGCCGAGCGGCTCCGGCAAGACATCGCTCTTGATGGTGAGCGCGGGGCTTGAGCCCGCAACGTCGGGGCGGATCGCGATCGGTGGCACAGACATCACGCAGCTCGATGAGGATGCCAGGGCGGCCCTGCGCGCGCGCAGCGTGGGCATCGTGTTCCAGTCCTTCCATCTCGTGCCGACCATGAGCGCTGTGGAGAACGTCGCCATTCCGCTGCAGTTCGCCGGGCGCGCCGATGCCTTTGAGGTGGCGCGCGACCGCCTTGCGGAGGTCGGGCTGGGCCATCGCATCGACCACTTCCCGACCCAACTCTCCGGCGGCGAGCAGCAGCGCGTTGCCATCGCAAGGGCGCTCGCCAACGAGCCAACGCTGATCTTCGCAGACGAGCCGACCGGCAACCTCGATGAGGCATCCGGCGAGATCGTGGTGGAACTGCTGTTCCGGCTGCAGCGCGAGCACGGCGTCACGCTTGTGCTCATCACCCACGACCTTGAACTTGCTGCCATGTGCGATCGCAAGGTCTCGATCCGCGACGGTCGGATCATCGACGACGCAACCAGCGTATGAGGCCTGCCATGCGAGATGCCACAGCACGCAAGACCGTCGGGGGCCAACGGGCCACCGGCGGCCTCACCTGGTCCGCGCTGTTTTCAATGGCCATGGGGGATCTGCGCGGTGAGCGCAGGAACTTCGCGATCTTCCTCGCCTGCATCGCACTGGGGGTCGCTGCCGTCACGGGCGTCGGCGCGGTCACGGACGGTCTGCGCGCCGGCCTCGCCAACGAGGGCCGGCAGTTGCTTGGCGGCGACCTGGAGGCCACCCGCATTCACCAGCGCGCCGACGCCGACACGAAGGTGCGCCTCGCCGAAATTGGCAGCGTGAGCGAAGCGGTGACGCTGCGTGCGATGGCGCGCTCACTCCCGGCTGAAGGCGCCGGCGCGCCGCAGTTCGCGCTGGTCGAGATCAAAGGCGTGGATGGCGCCTATCCGCTCATCGGCACACTCAAGCTCGCGCGTGACCGCGACGGCACCGACGTCATCGCAGATGCCACGGCAGCAATGGCCGCACAGGATGCCGCGTTCATCAGCCCGCTCCTGCTGGACCGCCTGGATGTCGAGGTCGGCGCCCCCATAAGGGTGGGCGACAGGGTGCTGACGGTTGCCGGTGTGGTGCTCGATGAGCCTGACAAGCTGTCTGGGCGGGCCGCATTCGGGCCACGGGTCATGGTCGGCCTTGGCAACCTGGAGGGCTCAGGCCTCGTGGCGCCGGGCGGTCTGCAACGCTGGCGTTACCGGATTAAGGCGCGCGACGCGGACGCGCTCAGTGCCGCGCTGCGTAACGCGGATGGAGCCGTTGCCGCACAGTTCGAAGCGTCACAGCTCGGCATTGCGCTGGCGTCTGATGGGTTTGAGCTGCGCGACGGCCGCAACCCCGACCCGAACATCGCGCGCGCCGTTGGCCGGTTGTCCCAGTTTCTCACCCTCGTCGGGATCACCGCCATGCTGGTCGGTGGTGTGGGCGTCGCCAACGCTGTGGCCGCTTACGTTGAGCGCAAGCGCAAGACCATCGCGACATTCAAATCGCTCGGAGCGCCCGCACGCACGGTCACCACGATCTATGTCGTGGAAGTGCTGGCACTGACCGGGGTGGGCATCGCCATTGGGCTTCTGGCCGGCTACGCCATTCCCTACAGCCTGATCGCCGTCTTTGGGGCCGCGCTGCCCTTCTCCATCCTCCTGGATATCACGCCGCTCACCCTGCTGTCGGGCGTCGCCTATGGCTTGCTCGTGGCGCTGGTGTTCGTCATCTGGCCGCTTGGTAAATCAGAGCGGATCGCGCCGGCGGTGCTGTTTCGCGACAGCGACGGCAGCGAACTGGGCCGCCCTCGCTGGCCGTTCATCGCCGCGGCCGCCGCCAGTGCCATCGCGCTTTCAATGCTGGCCACGTTCACGGCGGACAACCCCAAACTGGCCGCCGGCTTTCTCGGCGGGGTGGTGGTGCTGTTTGCCATTTTCCTCGGCCTGGGCGTCGCGGTCCAATGGGTCATCCCACGGCTGCCGCGACCGCGCCGGCCTGAACTGGCCCTTGCGGTCTCCAACCTGTCCGGCCCCGGCGCGCTCACACGCTCTGTCGTGCTGTCGCTTGGCATCGGCCTCAGCCTGCTGGTCACCCTTGCGCTCACCGATGCCTCGCTGGTGCGCGAGCTTTCCACGCGCCTGCCGGACAAGGCGCCACAGTTTTTCGTGATCGACATTCCCCGCAATGACCTGGACCGCTTCAAGGGCACCGTTCGCGAGGCGGCTGGCGACGTGAAAATCGCCGAGGCACCCATGCTGCGCGGACGCATCGTTGCGATCAACGGCACGCCGGCCAACGAGTTCGATCCGGGCCCCGAGGCAGCCTGGGTGCTGGAGGGCGACCGCGGACTGTCATTCCGCGAGACGGTGCCGCCGAACTCTGAGGTGAAGGCGGGCGCATGGTGGCCAAAGGATTACGAGGGCGAGCCGCTGGTGTCGTTCTCCGTCGATCTGGCACGCGAGCTTGGCATCGGCGTCGGTGACACGCTGACGGTCAATGTGTTGGGCAGGAACGTGACCGCACGCATAGCCAACCTGCGGACAGTCAAGTTTGAGACGCTGGCGATCAATTTCGTGATGATCTTCTCGCCCAACACTCTGGCAGCCGCGCCGTACAATTACCTGGCCACCATCCGCTATCCGCAGGCGCCCAGCAGCCAAGAGCAGGCGCGGCTGTTCCGCTCCGTCAGCGAGCAGTTTCCGACGTCAACGGTCATCGACGTGAAGGGCGCGATCGCCACCGCGCTATCAGTGTTTGAGAAGGTGGTGACAGCGATCCGCATGGCGGGCTCTGTCACGCTTCTGGCCGGCGCGCTGGTTCTGGCCGGCGCGTTGTTGACCGCGCAGCGCCGCCGCATCTACCAGGCCGTGGTGCTCAAGACCCTGGGCGCGACGCGCGCGCGGCTTATCATGTCGAACGTGGCTGAGTATGCTCTGCTGGCCCTCATCACAGCAGCATGCGCGGCGCTGATCGGAATGCTGGCGGCCTGGGTGGTGACGACGTTTGTGCTAGAGGTGCCGTTCGTCATCTCGGTTTGGGCGATCGGCCAAGCCGTGACCGTTGCGCTCGCGCTGGTGCTGGCATTCGGCGCATTCGGGATCTGGCAGGTTTTGAAGGCGCCTGCGACACCTTATCTGCGCTCGGCGTGATGGCGTTGCGGTTGCCGCGGCGCCTAGTGGATGAATGTTCGGCAGGTGGCCCGATCAGGCGAAAAATGTCTCAGGTTTGAGACGGCAGCCGCCCCGTCGCGGCAATCCGCCCTACTCTGGGCGCGCAATAATCTGGTCATGAGGCCCATGCTAGGTTTCGGCGCCATCTTGAACACGACCGTGAGGATTGCCAGCTATGGGCAAACCGCACGGGGGCGTGCCGGTTTGATGTGAAGGAAAGGGAGACATGGCAGAGTACGAAAACAGGTATTCGCGTCCCGTTGCGGGCACGCGGGCTGACGCGCACCTCATTGATGAGGGTCTGCGCTCATTCATGCTGGGCGTTTACAACTACATGGCGCTTGGCGTCGGCGTTTGCGCCGTTGTTTCGCTCGCTGTGATGACACAGCCGGCGCTGCTGGGCTTCATGGCCGGCATCGGCAAGTGGGTCGTCTTCGCCGCCGTCCTCGGCCTCGGCTGGTTCGGACCGCGCCTGATGATGGGTTCCAATGCTGGCGTCGCGCACGCCACATACTGGGGCTACTGCGCGCTCTGGGGCATGCTCGTCGCACCGATGGTCTACGTCTTCCTGGCGCGCGGCAACGAGGGCATGGTCGCTCAGGCGTTCGCCATCACGGCCGCCATGTTCGGCGCGATGAGCCTGTTTGGCTACACCACAAAGCGTGACCTGTCCGGCATCGGCCAGTTCCTGGTGATGGCAACGTTCGGCCTGCTGCTGGCGATGCTCGTTTATGTCGGCCTGACGGCATTCGGCGTGATCGAAGCGTCCAGCACGTTCAGCCTGATCTTCTCTTGCCTTGTTGTGCTGGTGTTTGCCGGCATCACGGCGTGGGAGACGCAGGAGATCAAGCAGATGTACGTCGAGAACGACGGCGCGCGGGTGTCTGGCGGCAAGGCTCTGCTCGGCGCCATGATGCTGTTCGGCTCGTTCATCACGCTCTTCATCCACATCCTCAACATCCTGGGGATCATGGGCGGCGACGACTGATCGCTCACGCTTGAGCCACACACAACGAAAGAAGCCCCGCCAAGTTGGCGGGGCTTTTTCATTGGTCGGTTCAGTTCTTTTTGGGGTCAGTCAGCGTGATTTGGCGAGCGCGGCCAGCACGTGACGTCCCACTGCCTCATGCGACGCAGCGGTTGCCACCCCAAGGGTGGGCTGATCCGCTTCCACGCTGTCCGTGCCCGTCTCAGGGTCAACTGGCCGGGCCACGATATGGGCGTCATGGCGCTCCACCACGCAGGTGCGCGCATCGCGCATCAGAGCGCGGTAGCTTTCATGGCCGAGCAACTGCGCCAGATACTCGGAAAAATCATCGATGGCTTTGTCGGCGGGAGCCGCGTTTCGCGCCACACGGCGAGCGTTATGGTCGGCGTCTTTGCCACTACTGTCCAACCCGTCGCCCGAAAAGCTCTCAAGCGCCCGGCGCACCGCCGCGCCGACGTCCGACGCGGCCGCAGGTTCCTCATAGACCATGAACGGCTCGGCATCGACAGGCACGCCGCTCGCGGCATCAATGGTGTTGGCGCAAACGACGATGCGCCGTCCGGTCCGATAAACCGACGCTGACGACATGGAATGCTCCGGGCTGGTGGCGCGGCGCACAGCTTGGAAGATTCGCTCGGTCGGTCAATCGCACATCAATCGTCTGCCGTGATGACGGCCAACCGCCGATCAAACACGCGCAACACCCGCGACAGGTCATGCCCGCGCTTCAGGATCAGGCCCGACATGGAGACCACACTGTAGGCGCCCTGTTTGCGGGCGAGCTTGGGCTGTTTGACCACGGTGTAGATCGGGCACTCGCTGGTGCGGCGGTAGATGGAAAACACAGCCCGGTCACGCAGCATGTCGATGGCGTAGTCGCGCCATTCACCGGCTGCGACATGTTGTCCATAGACCCAGAGGATGGCCCCCAATTCACGCCGGTCAAAAACGACGCGCACATGGTCACCATGGTGGCTTGCCCCCGCCGGTCCATCGGTCGGCGTCGTCGGTCCGCCTGACGGCACAGGCTGCCCGGCCGGCGCACCATGCCCCTGCGCGGTCTCACCCCGCAGCATGTGATGCGCGCCAAGCGGCACGATTGAAGCGCTGGATGGACCTTGTGGACCGTGCGAACCGTCAGGAAACGGAGGTGTTTTCTTCAAGGCGCCTCTGCCTTCTTTCGCCATGAGTGCGATGCGACTTTCGAACAGGTGTCTAGACGACACCGCGCGTTACCCCGCCACACGCCATGATTAGTCTTGTCGTCCACACCTTTTAATTCAAGCGCGTTCCCTTCTGGACACACTTGGTCAGAGGTGCTAATCCAACACTTAGACAGACGGTTCAGTCCCCCCGCTTGAACCGACAGTTAGCCCGGTTCGTTGTAAGTCTCGGTTCTCAGCCCCCCAAGTCCCCCCGAGTCTTCTCTCCGCGAACCGGGCTCCTTCCCCCCAATCCATCGAAATGCTGTCTTTACGCGCGCTAGCTGTTGGCAGCTTGGCGTCGCCCAGACTGCGTCGAGCGACGCAGTGCTTAGACGGTGCGACCGATGCGACCGGTCATGTAGCCGCCATTCGCGCGATGATCGCGGCACCCATGTCCTGCGTGCCGACCTGACGGCA
>CAZGNQ010000146.1:0-8985 GCA_964527285.1 uncultured Hyphomicrobiales bacterium
CGCGCCTGGATGGTGGTTGCGGTCGCCGGGAAAGTGCGATCCGGCGTCGATGTGGCCAACACGATCAGATCAATGTCGTCCGGCTCAAGCTCCGCATTGGCCAGTGCCGCCATGGCCGCATGGGTGCCGAGGTCTGACGTCAGCTCACCGTCTGCTGCAATGTGGCGTGCCTTGATGCCGGTGCGTGAGGCGATCCACTCATCGCTGGTGTCGAGCACCTGAGCGAGATCGTCATTGGTGACTCGTCGCTTTGGCAGATAGGCGCCCGAGCCGAGCACAAGAGAACGCCGTTTGCTCATGATGCCCCTCCACAGGCCGTCGGGAACTGATATCGTGGCACCGAGGCGTCGCCAGCCGTCCCTGCTCGCCCGTGCCCGCGCCTTCGTTTTTTGCCCTTGCCGGCGAAAAAGCGCTTGTCTTGGCCGGCGGAATGTTGGGAGCGAGGTCTGACTGTGACCGTCGCTTTGCACCAATCAATTCCCGAACACAGTCGGAAACGTTTTTCACCCTGTGCTGGCGACGCTTGCGCGAAATCACCTGCGGCGCCGACCAACCGCCGCTGACCTCCACAGCCTCGTCCCAGCCGGGCAGACCCCCATCACAGATCAACTGGCGCGCTTAAGCTCGACCGTTCGCGATGGTCGCTCCGGCGGCTCGTCGAGCTCGGCAAGTTCCTGCGCCAGTTCGTGCATTTCCCGGCCAATGCGCTCAATCACCTTACCCTCGGCCATCCCCAACCCGATGTCACACGCGCTGGCGAACCCTGTGGCGTCCGTGCCGCCGTGGCTCTTAATCACCAAACCATTCAGTCCGAGGAAGGTGCCGCCATTGAGGCGCCGCGGATCCATCTTGCGCTTCAAGGTCTTGAACGCCGACGACGCGAGGGTGGCGCCGATCTTGGACAGCAGCGAAGCCGTCATGGCGGATTTTGTGTAGGCGCCGATCTGGCGTGCTGTGCCTTCTGCGGTTTTCAGGGCGATGTTGCCCGAAAACCCTTCTGTCACGATCACATCGGCAACGTCGTGGCCGATGTCGTCTCCCTCAACGAAGCCAACATACTCCATCTTGCGGCCGTGAGCACGCAGCCAGGCGTGGGCCTGCTTCACAGCGTCGAGCCCCTTGACCTCCTCCACACCGATATTGAGCAGCGCGACGCGTGGCTGGCGCGTGTGGAAAATGGTCCGTGCCATGGTTGCGCCCATGACGGCAAAGTCGGTCAACTGCGCCGCGTTGGCACCCACGTTTGCACCAACATCCAGCACAAGGCATTCGGATTTGACCGTCGGCCAGATGGCGACGATGGCGGGGCGCTCAATCCCGGGGATCATCTTCAGGCAGATTTTTGCCATCGCCATCAGCGCGCCGGTGTTGCCGGCGGACACACACACGCCGGCCTCGCCCCGGCGCACGGCATCGAGCGCCATCCACATGCTGGAGGTGCGTTTCGTCGCGCGCAACGCCTCGCTCGGTTTGGCATCCATGGCCACAGCCACGTCTGTGTGGGTGACGCTTGCGGCGGTCTCGAGCGTTGGAAAGGCCTGCAGCTCGCGCCGCACCTGAGTTTCGTCGCCGAAGAACAGGAACCGCGTGCCGGGGTAACGCTCACGCGTTTTGGCAGCGCCAGCCACAGTCACGCGGGGACCGACATCCCCGCCCATGGCGTCCACGGCGATCACGGCCCGTTCGCTCATCTTGGCTTCCCATGCTCCGCACGACGTGGCGTGGCCCGCACGACTGCCGCCCGGCAGCGTAACACGGGCCGGATGGGCACGCAGCGGTGGCCGGTGCCCGTCGGGCGTGGCGACCGTCGGACGCGTGGCCCATCAACCCCGTGTTGTGGTCGGAATTCAACGCCGTGACCAGCGCCGCTGTGCGAGGCTCACGTGTTTTTTCAACGGCCAGCCCGGGCGTCTTAAGCGCATTGCCACGGCCCCGTGGCCGTCGCGCCTCACTCAAAACCCCAATAAGCGCCGCACCCCACAGAAGGATCACCGCGCACGGCTGTCAGCTCTTGAGGTCCTTCAAGACGCCGAACGGCCCCGCCGGAGCCTCCTCGTGGTCTGTCTCGCCGTCCGTGCCACCACCTGCCGACAGCACACCGCCTTCGATTGTGCTGTCCTCGGCGCGCGGATACGGATCGAGCGCCACCGCCAGCGTTTCGTAAGCAATTCGGCCGAGCGCGAGCGAACCGCGCTCGATCGGCTCGATGAGCGGGTCATCGGCGCTCAGGTCTTCGCTCGTCTCCAGCGTTCCCGCCCCCCGCCGTTGCGCGCCGCCACGCGCGCCCGTGTCAGAGCTGGCGGCGCGGCGGTCACTTCCCGGTGCGCCGCGTGAGTCACTGGCGGCCGGGGGCCCACCACCCGGCGCAATGGCCTGCGCATCGAAGATCACGTCAACGGTTTCGTCGATCACTTCGGGAACAGGCTCAAGCGAGACAACACAGGCCTGCGCCACAACGGCCGTCACCCGGCCCTTCAAGCGATAGCGCTGACGTGACATGGCGCGCAGTCGATAATTGAACGCCAGCCGCTCACACGACACAATCCCAAGGATATCAGCAACCTGTGCGCATTCTTCATGCGTGGCGAGCAGATCGCCTTCCAGCCCCTGCTTCGGCACATCGACAACAGGTACACTCCAGTGCCCGTCCGCCAACACCGGGGACGGCAGCACGTCATCGCTTTGCGTATCCCCATTGCGCTGTCGGCTCATGTGTCGGTCCTGTCGGCCAGTCTTCGCGCCGGCCATTTCGCCTCAGGCCGGCGTGGTGCGCAGTCAGTGAACAACAGTGTCGTCAGTGGCGCGATCATGGGCGGCATCAATGCGCGGCACAGCCGGAAAATGCAGCTTCCCCTGCAGCACGTCGTCGGATGGCTGCGCTCCCAGATCCGCCACCATCATCCGGGTATAGCCTGCCAATGCGCGCGGCTGCGGTGCGTGGCGAACATCCGGCACAAAAACGTTGCGCTCCAACGCATCTGCCAGCGCGTCGCGGTTTTCGTCCCGGATCGCTTCACCGTAGGCCTGCAGACGACCGAGCGTCGCGCCGGCCACATTCTGCATTTTCTTTGGCACTGACAGGTCGCCCACGCCCATCTCGCGAAACTCACCGTCGAGCACCGAGAAGAACGTGTCCAGCAACCTCTGGCGCACCGTCTCGCCAGCCTCTCCTTCAAACTTCAGGCGTTCCAGAACAGCAAAAAGGTGCAGGTTGAGCATTTCAAACCGGCCGTCCAGCGTGTCTGGGACGCCATATTCGGCGTAGAGCGCCGGTTGCCGTGACTGGGTCACAATGGCGTCGTACAGGCTCATCTCGGACTTGGGGCGACCGAAATTCGGCAGCAACCAGTTCAGCATGGCAAATTCCCTGGCCGGAGCGGCACATTCGTGTTGGCATTCAAGGCGTTGATACACCATTCTGATGGCGGTCGGCGCCGACTCGTCTAGTTGTGAGCGCGTCGATTGCCGGCCGACCGGCGACCCTGGGCTGGAGCCAACCGGCTGACACGTAACGCGCCGCGCGGTGAAAGCGATGCATGGCATCGTCAACCGGATCAGCCGAGCTGCCGCCAAGGGCCCTGGAACTGGGATACGAGCACACATGCCGCACCACAGGACCACATTCCGCGATGGCCGGCTTGGTGACGCCAACGCTGCGCGATCAGCGCGCGCGCGCGCACTCATTCGGTTGGCTTGCGTCGGTGCCATCGTTGTTTTCGTGGCCGGCTGCGCCATCGAGACGACCAAACACGGTGCGCTTGTCACGCGGGCAGACCTCCAGCAGGTGCAGCCGGGGATGAGCAAGGACCAGGTGCGCACAGTGCTCGGTTCGCCCAACACATCCTCGGCCATCGGCAACGGCGCGGATTATTATATCTCCACCACCAAGGTGAACCGCGCACTCGTCGGCCAGGAGGTTGTCGACCGCACTGTCGTCGCGGTCTATTTCGATCAGTTTGGAACCGTTGACAGGGTCGCCAGCTATGGCCTGCGTGATGGCCGTGTGATCGACCTTGCCACGGATAAGACCTTATCGGCCAAGGGCGAAGAGGGCATCCTGCAAGCGTTCTTCCGTGGTATTGGCACCAGCAAGGCGGCGCCGGGCGGCGTCAGCGGGCCCGGGGGCACTTGATCGGATGCCGGCCCCAAGCCATCGAACGCGGGCAACCTGAGGCAATCGCGAGTTGTGTCAGCGCGCGGCCAGTTGTGTCAGCGCGCAAATTGAACCTGCGGATCGGCCAGACCCCACAGCGTGTGAGCCATCATAACCGGCACGCTTTACGCAGGCGACCAAGCGCACGCGTGCTACCGCGCACCGGGAAGGCCACGTTCTCTCCGTTTATTTTCATGGTGATGCCACGGCGTGCGCGACGGATGGCGCCAAAGACCGTGGCCGTCTCCAAAGGCAGATCGACGAACGACGCATACAGCAGATGATTCTGGTAAGGGCGCCGACTGACGAGGATGGCCGGCGCCTCGCGCCCGTCAATGTTGAAGCCCAGGCTGGTCATTTCGCCGCCATGGCGTTTCTCCTCGCCCGCACCCCGCTTGAAAAAAAACAGCGTCAGCGCGCGCGGCCGGCGCCGCCGGGGATTGCAACGCAGGCTGAGAATATAGGGCTGGAGGACGATGCCCGCGCTCGGCAGGCGCTCGGCCGTACCCGGCTGAAAGCGCCAGCGCACGGCGTCTGTGCCCGCGCCATCGGCCCGCTCTGGCATGGGGGGAGCGAGTTGCGCCGATGCCGGGGCCCCTGTGATGCACAAGACAACCAGTGCTGCCGTAGCGGCCAGCCGCGCGGATCTCGCCGACGACCGTGCGCCGCGCTCAAACCGGTACGCGAGGTTCAGCGCGGTCATTCAAGCTCCCACAGGACAACACGGATGCGGATCGTTGGCAAAAGCGGCCCGTCAACATGGCCCGATCTGGCTCGGCCTCACTTGGGCCGTCGCTGCGATGCCCGCTTACTCGGGTGTCATTGCCTTCATCGGGTGCCATGCCCTTTACAAGGTTCATGCCAGCCCATCCGCCCAGTCGCAAACTTCGACGGCGGATGTGACGCCGGTGTGGCGCTCACTGTTGACCGCGCGCGTCAGCCGCGCGTCGCCGGTCCGCTGACAGCCCTGCGAGCGGACGCTCCGATGGCAACGGCAGACGGACGGTGACCGCAGACTGGCACTTGCTCAATTCGAGGCCAACATCAGGCGGACGCTGTGCACTCCCCCGGGCAGACCTGGACCCGGGGTCGCGAATGGTCAGGGGGTATTGATCAGTGGATCAGTTCAGGGCTGGCCCACGACCGGCACGCCCGAGACGCAGTTGCTGATCCACGCATCCCGCGAGCGCCACGTACGACCCGCCGAGGATGGCCGCGCTCTGCACGCATGACCGCCGGATGGTGAGCGGCAGCCGCTGCCAATCGCTGCGCAATCGCGCATAGGATGTGCGCTCGTCCGTCACGCAGGACGCGCGCAGCGCAGCCGCGTCTCCCACGGTTCCAACGCTGCGGTTGCAGTATCCAAAAACATCGAACCGCGGCATGGCCCAAGCGCTCGCGCTGTTCAGTGCCACGAGCAAAACCACCGCGCCAATCAATCGACACATCATTTTCAGCCTCTCGGTTTCGTTTTTCTCCCCCGTCCCGAGATTGCATGGCGGCGTCTCTGCGAACGCCTGCCTTAAAGCCGATCACGTTCGCATGCGTTCACGTGAGCCGCTCTCAATCTTTCTTTTTGCCGATGCATCCTGCGCCCCAGGTGTTTCCATCGGGGTCGGATGAGTACCAGCGCAGTGCGCCCGCCGCACCATTACACCGTTCTGAGGCTCGACCAGGGCACGGCCTTGCCCACCAGCATGTCAATGGCCGCATCCATCGTCACCGAGTGGCGCTCCCCGGTGCCCCGGTCCTTGACCTCCACCTCACCGGATTTCAGCCCCTTGGGGCCCACGATAAGTTGCATTGGCAGGCCGATCAGGTCAGCGGTTTTGAATTTTCCTCCCGGCCGCTCGTCGGTGTCATCATAGAGCACGTCAAGGCCGGCATTGCGCAAGCGCTCCATCGCGCCGTCGCAGGCGGCATCACACGCGGCATCGCCCGGCTTGAGGTTGAGAAGCGCCGCATCGAACGGCGCGACGCAGGCCGGCCATTTGATCCCATCGGCGTCGTGGCACGCCTCGATGATGCCGCCCACAAGGCGCGAGACGCCAATGCCGTAAGAGCCGGAATGAACGGCCCGCACCTCGCCATCCGGCCCCTGCACCGTGCAGCCCATCGGCTCAGAGTACTTGGTGCCGAAGTAGAAGATGTGGCCGACCTCGATGCCGCGCGCCGTCACCTGGCGCTCTGCGGGCACTTCGCCGGCGAACCGATCCGCATCGTGCTCATCCTCGGTGGCGGCGTAGCGCGATGTCCAGGCATCCACGATCGGCTGCAGATCGCCAGCGTAATCGATGTCTGCGGGCGGCACCGCCTCCTCCAGCAGCGCCCCATCCAAAAAGACCTGGCTCTCCCCCGTTTCGGCCAGAATGATGAACTCGTGGCTCGCATCCCCGCCGATGGGGCCCGTCTCGGCCAACATGGGCACGGCCTGCAGGCCCAGCCGTTCAAAGGTGCGCAGGTAGGAGACGAACATCCGGTTGTAGGAGCGGATCGCCGCCTCGCGATCGACGTCGAACGAATAACCGTCCTTCATGAAGAACTCGCGCCCACGCATCACGCCGAAGCGGGGGCGCACCTCGTCGCGGAACTTCCATTGGATCTGATACATGATGCGCGGCATGTCGCGATAAGAGCGCACGCCATCGCGGAAGATTTGCGTGATCTGCTCCTCGTTCGTCGGGCCATAGAGCATGTCACGCTCGTGACGGTCGGTGATGCGCAGCAACTCCTTGCCATAGGCCTCGTAGCGCACGCTTTCGCGCCAGATGTCCGCCGTCTGGATCGTCGGCATCAGCACCTCGTTAGCGCCGGCGCGGTTCTGTTCGTCGCGCACGATCTGCTCGATGCGCTTGAGCACACGCAGGCCCAGCGGCAGCCATGAATAGATGCCGGCGGACGCCTGTCGGATCATCCCCGCGCGCAGCATGAGCTGGTGCGACACGATCTCGGCTTCCTTCGGCGTATCGCGCAGGACGGGCATGAAGAACTGGCTGAGGCGCATGGTGGTCTCGCGGGCGCTGGTGTGAAGGATCGACAGGACAAGCTGAAGTGCCCGAGGCGTAGCGTGCGCCGGCGACGTGGGCAACGGCCCAAACGCGGGCAACGGCCCGGACGTGCGCAGCGGCCCGGACGCGGGCAGCGTACGCCGGCGCTGCCGGACAATGGCCCCAACGCTCTGGTGACCGCCGCCACCGCTCTTCAATAGAAGCAAATCTCGCAGACCGCTCGCAGGTCCCGTTAACCTTACCTCCACCCCTCGCTGTTACCCATGCCGTCAGCCCGGATGCCCGCCCGCCGCTGTGATGCCCGATTGTGAGCATCATCCCGCCGGGTGCGGTGTGTTGGACAGGCGATCCGGGCCATGGCGACGGGAGTTGGGTCTTGCGTTTGTGCTTGAGTTTCAATGCCGTGCGGCGCGCTTCGGTGACGGTTGCCGCGGCGCTGGTGGCGCCTTTCATCACGCTCGTTCTGTGCGGCGTCGCCGCAACGTCTGCCCCCGGCACGAGTTGGGCCGCAGGGCTGGACGCGCTGCCAATCCTCGCCCGCCACGCCAACCGCACGCGCGAGGATGCGGCTCAAAAACCGCGCTCGGAAAAGCAGCAGGCCGTCGTGCAGGGCTGGCCGCTCTATCGCACCAACCGCGGACAGGACGCCTTCAATCAGGCCATGGCCACCCTCAAGGCCACGGATGTGCCGCCGCCGCCTGCCAGCGCATTCGCGCCCTGCCCGGATTTGACGTGCAAGCTCGCCCTGCCGCGCATCAACGCCGACGGCTGGCTCTCCCCGGGCCGCCTCTGGCTTTCGCCCGACACGTATGTGGTCATCGTCAAGAGCCCCCGCCCGCCGCGCCGCCGTGGTTATCGCCGCCATTCCAAGCGCAACATGCGGGTGTTTGTTTATCACGAGTTCCACAATTCCACCCGGAACACGGACGTCTACGATACCATCTCGGCCCATCGCGGCAGTGTTTTTGTCTCGTTCTATCTCTCCAAGCCCCAGCGCGACGCCTACGGCCGCCAATTCGTCGTGCTGGTGCAGGCCGCGCCCCATAACGTCGTCAGCCGCCACGCCCGCAACCATGGCAACCGCGGCCCCGGTGTGGAGGTGGCGAAGAACTTTGGTGATCCGCTCGCCCCGCTCCAGTCCAAAGCCGGCGTTCTGCTGGGGGCGATGGTGGCCGCGCGCGAGCCGCAACTGCGCATGGTCCATCACCGTGGCAGCGAAGGGCGGGCCATGCGCCGGGCGTATGAGGCCTGGCGGACAGGCCTGAAGGGCGCCAACGGACGCACGACGCTTCGCCTGCCGTTCACGCCCGCAACGTCGGCGCTGATGGCCAACGCCAAGGCGCCTCTCGCGGAACTGATCCAAGTGGAAGGCGCCCCCCGGCTGGTCGTGGCCACGGCCGCCCCGCTTGAGGCACCGGCCCGTCCCGCCCGCCGACCGCAACGCCAGCCCGCCCGTGCACTGGCCGCAGCATCAAGCGACGCGCCGCCTGTCCTCAACGGTCGCGCCCTCAAGCCGCTCGCCCGCCCAAAGCCGGCGCGCGTGGCCCGCCTCGTCGATTTCAGCATCCCGGGGCTCGACGCAACGCCGGCACCGCAACTCGTTTCCGCCGGCCGCCTGCTGACGCCCTTCAACCGCCGGCGCATCAAGCTCGACCCCAATGCGCGCAGCCCGCAGCGTAACACCACGCCGGATCGCCGCAGCCAACTGAGTGGCGCTGCCGTCGATCCCATCGCCGCCCTGTTGGGACGCACTGCGCGTCCCTGATCCACGCGGATCATTTGAGGCAGCGCGGACCGTTCAGAGCCAAGAGCGGGCTCCATCGA
>CAZGNQ010000147.1:0-8942 GCA_964527285.1 uncultured Hyphomicrobiales bacterium
GGCGTCAGATGGAGGCCGGCGGTCGGCGCGGCTACGGCACCAGCCGCGTCGGCGAATATGGTTTGGTAGTCGGCATCATCCTGGGCGCCGACGGCGCGACGACCGGCGATATAGGGCGGGAGCTGCATCTCCCCCGTCTCCGCCAGGGCCGCGTCGAGGGCAGGGCCGGCTCGGTCAAATCGCAGCGTGACAAGGCCGGCATCCCGCTCTGCGACCCGAGCCGTCAGTTGACCGGTCTGCCCGGGCACTGGCGGTGTGCCGTCGCCGGTGGGCGCGAGATCCTTTTTGCGAAACGTGATGCGATCGCCCGGCGTGAGTTTTTTTGCCGGCCGCGCGAATGCCTCCCACGTCTGCTCATCGACGCGCTTGTGGAGGTTAAAGCTGATCCGGCTCGGCTTTTCGTGTTGCTCGGTCCTGGCCGCGCGCTCGCCGCTCAAAGCCGCCCGAATGACGCGCGTGTCGTTGGCGATAACCAAATCACCCGCCTTCAGGAACGAAGCCAGCGCACCAACCTGACGGTCCTGGGGCGCAGCGCCAGGTGTGACAACCAGAAGTCGCGCGGCCTCACGTGGGCAAGCGGGCCGCAGCGCGATCAAGTCCTCAGGTAACTCGAAATCGAAATGTGCCAGTTGCACGCAAACAATCCTGATGACCTGGGCGCTTCCAATTGCCCACCCAAGCGGTTGAGAAGTGATCCGGCGTTTGGGGGCGGCGCGCTACCTGCGGCTGCACGGCATCGGGAGCCGCTGAAACGCGGCTTGCGATGGGCTGATTGCAGGCCGCAAGCGCAAACGATCATTGAAGCGACGTTGGTGACGCGCTGGCATCGTGCGGGAGCTTCCGCTTGCCTGCGCGTCCCAGCGGTTTTGTCCGTCAAGACGTTGAGCTCGGCACGGCGCTTGGCCGCGCGCCTGCACCATGTGCCAGGCCTGACGTGCGCGACCGCACGCTGAAATCAGCCCGAGATGCGCGCCGTGACGATCGTATCAGGGCTGCGCGGTGGTTCGCCGCGTGCCAACTGGTCAACGACATCCATCCCGTCTGTAACTTCGCCCCAGGCGGTGTAGTTGCGGTCCAGGAACGTCGCGTCATCGAAGCAGATGAAGAATTGGCTGTCGCCTGAGTTCGGATCCTGGGCCCGCGCCATGGACACGACGCCGCGGACGTGCGGCGTGTCATTGAACTCCGCCTTGAGCTTTTGTCCTGAACCACCGGTCCCCGTGCCCTGTGGGCAGCCGGTCTGAGCCATGAAGCCCTCGATCACACGGTGAAACTTCACGCCGTCATAGAATCCATCGCGCGCCAGCTCCTTGATCCGGGCAACATGATTGGGGGCCCAGTCCGGTCGCATGCGGATCGACACCTGACCTTTGCTGGTCTCCAGGATGAGCATGTTCTCGGCGTCGGTCGTGGTCATGTGTGCTTCCCTTTGGTCGTCGGGTGTTTTTTGTTGACCGGCAGGTTCGCCGCCGGCCTGAATTGCTGCGGTTATCGCGTCAATCGCTTGGCACGATTGCCCGTCCTGCCTCAGCCCTGCGGCTCTGCATCTAGACGGACCGTAATCATCGCGTCGGGCTTTGGATTGCCTGTGCCATTGGCGCGCGCGATCTTGTCGACGTGCTCCATGCCATCAACCACTTCACCCCATACCGTGTACTGACCCTTGAGGTGCTGGCATCCGGTATTGTTGAAGCAAATGAAGAACTGGGAGTTCGCTGAGTTGGGATCGCGCGTCCGGGCCGCACCGATGGTGCCGCGCTTAAACGGCGTATTCGTGAATTCAGCCTGCAGCGTGCCGTACTTTGAGCCGCCGCGTCCCGTACCGGTGTGGTCACCGGTCTGCGCCATGAAACCCTCAATCACACGGTGGAAAACCACGCCGTCGTAGTAACGGTCTTTCACCAACTGTTTCACACGCTCGACGTGCTTTGGTGCCAGATCGGGCCGCAGCCGAACCGTCACAGAGCCATTCTTGAGCGTGATTGTCATCGTTTCTTCCGCGGCCCAGGCGGGCGTAACCGGCGACGCGATGCCCACAACGCCGGCCGTCACGGCCAGCAGTGCAGCGAGGGCCAGACGACGGCCCGGCATGAATAACATCATGAAGAGATCCTCTTGGTGATTTCTCAGGCTGACCGCCGGTAACCCGACGGGACGTGGCGTGGCGCACATATTTCCACTGCCCCGGTTCCGCCTCGGGTTCCAGAGATCAAGCGGCTCATTGCTGAACCCGGGCAGCCAGCGCATGGGCCACGTGGGCCGCCACGAAGGGCGTCGTGTCGCCGCCCATTGTGGCGATCTGGCGGACGAGATTGGCTGCGATGTGTCGAACCGTGGGCGAGGCCGGCAGAAAGATTGTTTCGATCTGCGGTGCCATGGCTGCATTCATGCCCGCGAGCTGTGCTTCATAGTCAAGGTCAGTCCCGTCGCGCAATCCGCGGACAAATACCTGCGCGCCGGCCTCCTGCGCTGCAACAATCGCAAGGCCATCGAAAGTCGCAATTTCAAATGTGCAGGGCCTCCTGGCGTTCGATGAAAGGTCGTCGAGCACCTTCTGAAGCATATCAATCCGCTCTTGCGCGTTGAACATCGGGCGCTTTGCGTCATGCACGCCAATCCCGATGACCACGCGATCAAAAACAGCAGCCGCGCGTGCGATGATGTCAGCGTGGCCGTGCGTCACCGGGTCAAAACTGCCCGGATAAAATGCTGACTTCATTGTCATACCGGCCCCAACCGGATTGTCACCGCGACAGCCGTTCTCCGGCGCACGCGGTCAACTCGCCACTTTTGCGATCCATGCCACAGGCTCGGCCGATCCACAAGAACCAAAAATCACTTTTTGTTCTTGCTTTGCGGTTTTTGTTCCTATTATGGTTCGCGTGTGGCGAGGCCGATGGGTCAATCGCAAGAGGGCGGCGATGGGTTGAACGGCAGTTGGTGCGGCTTGGAGGCGTGAGGCGCCTTCAGGCGCCGGTTTCCGCGCTTGCGAGTGTTGCAAGGGTCGGAGCGAGTTTGGGGGCTACATCGCGAAGTGTGGAGAGAAGGAGCGTTTCGACGGGGTTTTCTTGCTGGTTCTGGCCGAGACGAGCTTGCAGCCAATCTGTTTCCTCGGTCGTGATCTCTTCGCCGAGGAGTATAGCGCGTTTCTGCGCCTCCAACGCTTCAAGCGCCCGCTCTTCGCTGGATTGGGCCGTGTAAGCATCAAGCACGCCCGCAGGGCCGCGGCCGACCATACGAGACATGAAACTGAGCACGCCGGGGCGTGCGTTCAGCCAAGCCTCCTTGCGCAAGGCTTCGGTGCGGGATGGCACTTTGTGACCCGAGACAAACATCAGGTGGTTGACGATGGCCTTGACGAACACATCGCGCCATTCGGGATCGCTTTCCTCGTGGTCTATGACATCATTGATATCAAAAAGGAATTCGGCCTCCAGCCGGGTTACGGCGACGTGGCCATCTCCGCCGCAGGCAAACAGAACGCGGCGCACGAGGCTGAGGTCATCATGGGAAAGCACCGGACTCAGCGCCGCGCCATGGCCTTTGGCCGTGATCTTTTCTTTCAGGCTCAACAAAGCGAGTTCAATGAGGGGCGAAGGGCAATATCTTGCGTCTTCAAGAACGCGGATCAACAGTTCCAGCGCCAGGGGATCCTGGACATGTCCATCCTGTCGAATGTGCATGGTCAGCCATTCGGCATTGGCCGGACTGACGTACCCGCGTGGCGGCTCCTGGCGGACAACGAACTCCAGAAGGGCATCCACAAAAAACGCAGACCAGCGGGGATCGGCGATTTCGCAAGCGTCATTCAATTCAAGCAGCGCTTCCGCATCACCGCGCAAGATCTGCGCTGGCGCCATCAGGTTGCCAGAGGGGGCGCCGAACAGCACGCGACGCATGTTCGCAACGTCGACGCTTGTGATGACGGCACGTTCCAGCATGCGGCTGATGTCGAGGCGCGGCGCTGAGCTGGGCGCATCATCAGCGGTCAGTTCACGGTCACTCACCGCGGCGGTTGCGTGATCGGCTGGCATGGTGCTCGGTGCTGTGATGGTCATGTGGGGGTCCGCAGGTGACAGGTGGTCATGGGCCGAACCGACCCGCGGGCGCTGGTCGCGCTGTTTCGAGGCCGGTGCTTCCTGCGTTTTAAGGGGGTGTGCTTGAGATTTTCCTACATGTGACGTCGGGGCTGACAGCCGGGGCCTCGCAGCCGCCGCAGTCTGACATTACCTCTGAGGTCGACGAGAAGCGCAAAAGCGAGCCGAGACGCTGGGCGAGACGCCTGCAACGGCCATCTGGGAGAACGATTTCGACGTGCGCACTGTGCTGGCATGGGTGGTGATCGTTTCGCTGGGCTATGTCCTGGCCGAGACAGTCTATGACCGCATCATCACCCAATCGGGCCGACTTGTGGTTCAGCGCGACGTGCAGGACCCGCAAACCGTTCTCCTGGAGTGGACGGGGGAGGTGGCTCATCCCATGGCAGAACGCATTCGCACCGCGTTCAGCGAAAACCGCCAAACGGCGAACCGCTTCGTGCTGGTCCTGAATTCGCAGGGTGGCGCGCTGCTCGAAGGCTCACGCGTTATACAGATCATGCAGACGATGCAGCGCACGCACACGGTCGACACGGTCGTCAAATCCTACGAGCAATGCGCCTCAATGTGTGTGCCGATCTTCCTGGCCGGGGATGTGCGTCTCGCCGCGCCGAACAGTCGATGGTTGTTCCACGAGGTGCGACTGGCTGATGCAATTGACGGTGAGGAGCGCCCACTGGCGCCGGACGATCAGGCCGCCATCACCGACGATTTTGTGGAACGTTTCCTGGCGCGCGACGGGATCTCGCGGCCCTGGCTGGCGAAAATGCGCGAACAAATCAGGGGTCGTGACTACTGGGTGAGCGGTGCGGAATTGTTCGAGGAACGCACGGGCATCGTGACCCGGCTCCTGTAGGATAGGGGGCGGCCCAGTTGTGAACTTCCGGGAGGTTGTTCAAGCGTGCCTTAGGATGTTGTCCATCCGGTCCCAACCGGTGAGGCTCAGCCGAGTTGGCCGCGGATGACGTAGCGCAGGACCTCGACCACCTGGGCAGGGTGTTCGGCGACCGCGCAGGCGGCGGCATCCACCTCTTTCAAGGCGTGGCCGTGCTCCGGCGGATGCAAAATCACGAGCGGTTTGCCGAGCGCCGCAGCATATCCGGCATCAAATGCAGCGTTCCACTGCTTGTACTCGGTGCCAAAGCGCACAACCACAATGTCAGCAGCGCCGATCAACGTGCGGGTGCGGATCGCGTTCACACCGGCACCCTTGCGATCCGCCCAGAAGCGCTTGTCCTCGGCGCCGAGAATGCGCACGCCGCAGTGGTCCGACGCATCGTGATCTGTGACCGGGGCGGTAAAGCTGACCGGAAGGTCTGCAGCCGCCGCGCTACGTTCGATTTGCTCGCGCCAATCGGTGTGGATCTCCCCGGAGAGGTAGATGGTCCAGTTGCGTGTTTGCATGGGGCGGCTCCCGAACGCGTGAGATCTGGAACCCTCCCACAGGGCGTGGTCCTGCGGAAGGGGCCTGGCTTCGACATCAGTCAGGGAAGGCCAAGGCAATCGCGTATGCAAGGGCAACAGCGTGACCGACCCCCGCCGGCATGCGCCAGCGCCATACGGGCCGATGACCGCGCAGCCCGGGGAGAGCCGCTGAACCAATCGCTTCGGTTGAGGCGCTCCTGGCGTGCTCCGTAACAGCGCGCAAAGCCGTTGCCAGAACACTCTCACCAAAAAATCACGAAAGAGCGATCAGGACTCAGGTCCGGCACACCTTTGTGATGTGCATGGTCGTGCTTTGGCTGGCCCGCATCCCCCGCGGCCTTAACCGCCGCAGCCGCGGCGTGTCATGCAAATCGCGACACAAGGCAGCCCAAGGCCACGCGCTGAGCATCCTTGCAGGCAAGCCCGGCGGATGACCGCACACTGGGCGCGCCGCGGGCGGCACTGCGGACCCACATGGATATGGGCAAAGCCCAAGGGACCAACTCGGACCCCGCGGTGGCATCCATGGACCTGGTGGACCATTGAACCGTTCACCGATGCCAGCGGCGATGGCATGCCGGCAGGAGCCGCGTATGCGGTTGCGATAAGCGATGGTGCAAAAAAGACAGCGACCGCGACAACGCCGGCGGCGGAGATCAAACGGGACATAACAGCAGCACTCCCCATAGTGTCATCATATGGTCCAACGCGACATGCGCGCATTTAATCTATCCGGATGAAAGGCTGAATACAGCATGAACAATATGTTATTTTGCGCGTGTTGCGTTGCTCATTTTTCAGCCTGGGGTCTGATCCAGCTCCGTGCTCGGTTATATCCCTGTGCGTGACCGAGGAGCGGTCGCGACCAGCCGCAAATGTCGTGCGGCTGACCTTTGGTGCTCTCACTTTTCACATGGCTGCCGTCGCAGTTCGGGCACTTACTCAGCCGGGACTGCGGCCGCGCGGTCGCCGTGGATCGCATGATCGCGACGTCCATGCTGCGCCAGTTTGGTTCCAAACCATGTGCGTGCGGCCTCCCACCGCCGCGCGTAGACCGCCGGCCAGGCAAGCAGCGCTGGCGTGAGGATTAGTGTGATCAGCGTTGCGAACGTGAGCCCCGAAATGATCGCCGTCGACAGCTGCACCCACCAGATGGATGTCACCGAACCCACTGCGATGGCGGGGGTGAAAAAGTCGACGTTGATCTGCAGGGCCATGGGCAGGAGCCCGAAGATGGTGGTCACGGTCGTCAGCAGAACAGGTCGCAGGCGCTGCGCGCACGACAGCAGCACAGCCTCGATGTCGTCATGACCATCGCGGCGCAGCCGGTTGAACGTGTCGATCAGCACGATCGAATTGTTCACCACAATCCCCGCCAAAGCGACGATGCCTGTGCCGGTCATGATGATGGAGAAGCGCTGCTCCGTCAGCAGCATGCCGATCAAGACCCCGGCAATCGAAAGCACGATTGTCGACAGCGTGATCATGGCCTGGGAGAAGGAATTGAACTGCGTCACCAGAATAATAAACATCATGAACAGTGCGCCGGCCATGGCGAGGCCGAGAAACTGGCCTGATTCCTTTTGCTCCTCATCGGCACCGCGGAAGGTGAAGCGGATATCCTCCGGCCACTGCGCACCCGCAAGCCATGATTTGATCTCCGTGATCTTGTCGTCCGCCAGCACCCCGTCGGCAACGCCAGCCTTGACGGTCATGATGCTGCGTCCGTCGCGCCGTTCGATGACGCTGACGCGTTGGCGCGCTTCGCGTTTGACGAGGTTGGCCAGCGGCACGAGCCCGTTGGGGGTGGAGATGCGCAGCTTGTCCAGTTGATCGATGCTGCGGTCGCCTTCGGGCAGCCGCAGGCGGATGTCGATTTCATCGTCGGAATTGTCGGGCCGCGATGTCCCAGTGAGCACGCCGTTCGTCACAAGCTGGATCATGGCACCGACGGCGGCCACGTCGGTGCCGTAGCGCCCGGCCTCGCGGCGGTCGACGCTCAACACCCATTCGATGCCGGGCAAAGGACGGCTGTCCTCGACATCGATGAGGCCCTCGATCTTGTTTTCCAGGTGGCGACGCACCTGCAAAGTGGTGGCATCGACCAACGCGCGATCCGTGCCGCTCACTTCCAGCCGCACCGCCTTGCCCTGCGCCGGGCCGTCCTCCCGCTTCCTCACCTCGACGCGGATGCCGGCAATGCCCGCGGTGCGCTCGCGGATCTCAGCCAGGATGAGCTTGCCTTTGCGTCGCTTGGAATAATCCTCCAGTTCAATGGTGATGCGCCCGATTTCATCAGCTGGTGCATCGGTGGCGCCGCTGCCCAGTTCAGGCTCACCGCTGGAACTGCCCGTTGTGGTGAAGACCGCTGAAATGCCATCGACCTTCAGGACCTCGGCTTCGACCTCCTTGACGAGTGCAAGCTCCTCCAGGGCGGAGAGATTGCCGCGTGCGGAGACAAAAACGAGCGCCTGCTCTGGCTCGGTTTCAACGAAGAACTCAACGCCCGCGTTGTGCTTGCCGTAGAGTGTGAAGGCGGCCACGACGAGTGCCAGGGCCGCTGCCGTCGTGAGCAGCGGGCGCCAGACCATCACGCGCAGGGCGTTGACGTACCAGCGGGTCGGTCCCGTCAGGCTCGCCAGGGTCATGCGCTCACCACCGCCAGCGCGCGTACCGCCGATGACACCGCCCAAAACGGGGAGAAAAACCATCGCCGTGATCAGCGATGCGGTCAGCACGATGATCACCGTGATCGGCAGATAGCTCATGAACTTGCCCGGCACCCCGGGCCACAGCAGCATTGGCAGGAAGGCGGCGAGTGTCGTCGCCGTCGACGAGGCGATCGGCAGGAACATGCGCCTGGCCGCCAGAATGTACGCCTCGCGCGCCACCATGCCCTCGCGCATCTTGCGGTCGGCGTACTCCACGATCACGATGGCGCCGTCGACGAGAATGCCAACCGTCAGCACCATCCCGAACATCAGCATCATGTTCACGGTCATGCCCAGCAGGCCGATGATCAGAAAGCCGATCATGAAGGAGGCTGGAATGGCGACGCCGACCAGAAGCGCGGAGCGCAGGCCGAGCGCGGAGACGACCAGGATCATCACCAGAGCAATGGCGGTGAGGATCGCGGCCTCCAGTGAGCCCAGCACCTCGAAGATCGAGCGCGAGGTGTCGAGCGCGTAGTCGATCTGGATGGCGTCCGGCCAGTCGCTGGAAAAGGACGCCACGACCTCGCGTACCGCGGCGTTGTTTTCCACGATGTTGGTGCCAGTGCGTTTGATGACCTCGATGGCGATAGCCGGCCGGCCGTTGAACCGGCTGAAACTGGTGGCATCTTTGAAGGTGGGGCGGATCTGCGTGACGTCGCCCACGGTCACCACGCCCTGGTCGCTGACCCTGAGCGGCAGGTTGCGC
>CAZGNQ010000148.1:0-8908 GCA_964527285.1 uncultured Hyphomicrobiales bacterium
GGCATCTGCAACCTAAGGGTTCATGACGACACACGCGTTCGCCCGGCTCCAGCGCGTGAACACAGGTCCGGACCCTGACGAGCGCGAGAAGAACGCTGTTTTCGCGCGGCTTATGCGTCTGACGTTTGGTTGGGGGATGGGGAGTACACCATGCAGCACACGATCGTTCTGGCGGCCGGGGGGACCGGGGGGCACCTGTTTCCGGCCTATGCGTTGACGCACGCGCTGGTGGCGCGGGGGCACACGGTCGACCTGATGACGGACGAGCGTGCGGAGCATTATGGTGTGCCCTTTCCCGGTCGTGAGGTGCACATCGTCCCGTCCGCAACGCTTGCGTCCAAATCGCCGACGGCCATGCTTAACACCGCCATCAAGCTGTCACGCGGGGTGGCGGCGGCGCGATCCAGGCTCAATGCAATCAAGCCGTCGGTGGTGATGGGCTTTGGAGGGTATCCCACCTTCCCGCCACTGGTTGCTGCCCGTCTCCTCGGCATCCGCACGGCTGTGCATGAAGCCAATGCTGTGCTCGGCCGTGCCAACAGGATGCTCGCCAAGCGCCTCGATCTGGTGGCCGTCACCTTTGAGGGCACGCGCCATCTTGAGCAGGTGCCGGCTGGCAATGTCGTCGTGACGGGCATGCCCGTGCGCCGCGGGGTCATCGAGGCGGCGGCAACACCACTTGCGCCGGTCGCTCCGGCCGGCGAATTCCGCCTCGCCGTTTTTGGCGGCTCGCAAGGTGCGCGCTTTTTCTCTGATTTGCTGCCAGCTGCGCTGGCGCTTCTGCCAGACGACGCGCGGCATCGCCTGTCTGTGACGCAACAGTGCCGCCCTGAAGACCTGGAGCGCGTGCAGGCGGCCTATGAGCTGCAAGGCGTGCGGGCGACGCTGTCCCACTTCTTCACCGATCTGCCGCAACGCTTGGCGGACGCGCACCTCGTTGTTGCGCGCTCAGGCGCATCGACGGTGGCGGAGTTGGCGGTGATTGGGCGCGCATCGATCCTCGTGCCGTTGCCCCATGCCGTCGACAACGACCAGTTGCTGAACGCACGGCGGATGGCCGATGCCGGGGCGGCGTTGTGCATCGAGCAGGCGGACCTGACGCCCGAGCGCCTCGCGCGCGAGCTCGGCAACATCCTTGACGACCCCGACATGCTGACGCTTTCCGGCGCGCGTGCCGCAAGCCTCGGTCGCGCAGATGCCGCCGACCGCCTGGCCGACGCCCTGGAAACCCTGATCGGGTTGAGGGCTGCAGCGTGACGGCGACTGCGCCCGTGCAAAGCAGCGGCGTGGTGCGGTATTGTTCACGATCACCGGCTGGGGTCGGTCAGTGGTCGTGCGGCGCAATGGACCCTCGGCCACATCTGAGTGGAAAATTTCGGGATGTGCAAAACGCACTGTGATCCGGGAGCGCCGCTGGAATAAGCTCGCTGGATTGATGTTCGATTCGGCGATGGCCTGGTGATGGATCGCGCGCCATCGCCGGGTTCAGGCCTGAAAGTTCGTGTCGACCACTGCCGACGCGCCGCAACGTTCTATGGGAGACGTATCCATGCAAATGCCGAAAGATATAGGTCCCTTCCACATCGTCGGGATCGGCGGCATCGGCATGAGTGCGATTGCAGAAATCCTGTTTGAGCTCGGCTACGAGGTGCAGGGCAGCGACCAGCGCGACAGCGCAAACGTGCAGCGTCTGCGCGAGCGCGGCCTGCGCGTCTTCATCGGCCACGACAAGATCAATCTTGCCGGCATCAAGGGGCACCCGGGCATGGGGCGGCGTGCCGGTTACGTCGTTGTTTCAACGGCGGTTCGGCCGGACAATCCCGAGCTGGTGGAGGCGCGCGCGCAAGGCATCCCCATCGTTCAGCGCAAGGAAATGCTGGCTGAGCTGATGCGCTTCCATGATACCGTTTCGGTCACAGGCACGCACGGCAAGACGACGACGACCTCCATGATCGCGCATCTATTCGACGTCGGCGGGCTGGAGCCGACGGCAATGAGCGGCGGGATCATCAACGACTGGGGCACGAACGCCCGCCACGGTCAGGGCAACTGGATTGTCGTCGAAGCCGACGAATCCGATGGGACCTTCATGGCCCTGCCGACCAAGATCGGCGTTATCACCAATATCGATCCCGAGCATCTGGATTACTATGGCAGCGTGGAAGCCATGCATCTGGCCTTCCGCACCTTCATCGCATCCATCCCGTTCTACGGGACCGCCGTTGCCGGCATCGATCATCCGGTCGTGCGCTCCATCCTGGAGGATCTCGGTCGCGAGAAGCGCCGGCGGGTGATCAGCTACGGCGTGGCTGATGATGCCAACGTGCGCCTCGTTTCGAGCAGCGTTGAAGGTGCCGGCTCGCGCTTTTCAATCGCAGTGCGCGGTGAGGTGTCGGGTGGTGAGCGGCTGGTCGAAGACCTGTTCCTCCCACTGCCCGGTCACTACAACATGCTGAACGCCATGGCCGCGTTTGCGGTGGCTGCCGAGGCTGGCATGACTGATGACCAGATCCGCGAGGGTCTGGCCTCGTTCGGCGGCGTGAAGCGGCGCTATACCTTCACCGGCACCTGGAACGGCGTGAATTTCTACGACGACTACGCCCACCACCCGGTTGAGATCGCCGCGGTGCTGGCGGCGGCCAAGCGTTCCACAACGGGGCGTGTGATCGCGATCGTCCAGCCGCACCGGTATTCGCGGCTTGCCTCACTGTTCGATGAGTTCTGCCAGTGCTTCGGCGATGCCGATGCCATTCTGGTGGCTCCCGTCTATGCTGCGGGAGAGACGCCCATCAACGGTCGGGATCACCGCGCGCTTGTCGAGGGCATCAGACGTGCCGGCAAAGCGGATGCCATTGCCGTGGACAGTGAGGCTGACCTGATGCCGATCCTGGCGCGCTTTGCGCAGCCGGGAGACACCGTCCTGGGCCTGGGCGCCGGCAATGTCACCGAATGGTCCCACGCCTTGCCGAACGATCTGGCGGAGTTCCGCCAGGTGGTGTCCGGAGCGGCCTGAGCCACGCTGTGGGGTGCGATCGCAGGGGGGGCACCAAGGCAGCGATGAGCGGACCGGTGAGTGCCCCCATCTCTCTGGAGGCGCACGCGGCGCAAGCGGCAAATCATTGGGGCGGCCCGCTGCCGTGTCCGATGGCTCGTCATTCCAACAAATCGCCAGCCGCCGGACCCCTCTGAGCCAGAAATGGAGCCCAAAATGGACAGTCTCCAGCAGTCCGGCGCTCGCGATGGCGAGGCGGCAGCCCGGTCCGATGCAGGCGACCGGCCAGCTTGGCTCGCTGCGGCCGGCGAAATTCGTGGTCGCATCACCATCGGCGCCAGCCTGAAAGAGACCACGTGGTTCAGGGTTGGCGGGCCTGCCGACGTACTGTTCACGCCGGCAGACACTGAGGATCTGGCGGCCATGCTGGCTGCAACGCCCACAGATGTCCCGGTGACGGTGCTTGGCCTTGCGTCCAACACGCTGGTTCGCGACGGCGGCGTGCCCGGGCTCGTCATCCGGCTTACCCGCGCCTTCAACGCCATCGAGCCGCTCGGTGACAGTCGTATCGCCTGCGGGACGGGCGTGCCCGATGTGAAGCTGGCGCGCGCCGCCGCGGATGCGGAGATCGATGGACTGGCCTTCTATCGCGGCATTCCCGGCGGTATCGGCGGCGCCTTGCGCATGAATGCTGGCGCGCACGGGGCGGAAACAAAGGACGTGCTGGAGCATGTCGAGGCCGTTGACCGCGCCGGGCGTGTCCTCACACTGAGCTGCGAGGAGATGGGGTACACCTACCGACATTGCAGCGCGCCGGCCGACCTGATCTTCACGCGCGCGGTTTTCCGCGGGCGGCCCGGCAAGCGTTCGGACATCCTGGCGCAGATGGACGAGGTCGCGGCCTACCGCGAGGAGCACCAACCCACGCGTGAGCGCACCGGTGGCTCCACGTTCAAGAACCCTCCCGGTCACAGCGCCTGGAAGCTGGTGGATGCAGCCGGCATGCGCGGCTTTCGCGTGGGCGGCGCGCAGGTCTCGCAAAAACACTGCAATTTCCTGATCAATGATCAGGAGGCGTCAGCCCGCGATATCGAGCAGCTTGGCGAGACGGTGCGCGCGCGCGTGAAGGCGCACTCTGGCGTGACGTTGGAATGGGAGATCAAGCGGATCGGACGCCCGCTCGGCAATGAACCGACCGGTGAAGCACTCGCGCTGGCGCCCGAAGGCTGAGGCCGCCTCGGGCGTGAGCAATTGGGTGAACGACCGTTTCTTAAAGCTGTCTTAACGTCGCAGCCAGCACTTGCGGGGTTCACTGAATACTGACCACCCGTGAATTGCGGCACGCGTCGGCACTCCCCAGCTGAGCGTCCCGGACGTTCAACAGGGCAAGACAGATATGCGACGATTACCTCCGCTCAACGCGCTGCGCGCTTTCGAGGCCGCCGCGCGTCATTTGAATTTCTCCCACGCAGCGAACGAACTTGGCGTCACGGCCACAGCGATCTCCCATCAGGTCCGCCAGTTGGAGGATCATCTGGGTTGGAAGCTCTTCCGTCGTCAGCCCCGGCCGATTGCGCTTACGGACGCCGGCGTTGTGCTTTTCCCCCGGGTGCGTGATGCGTTGGACGGAGTTGCGGACGCTGTCTTCCAGTTGACGTGCGCCGGGAGCCCCACGTGCCTGCTCATCCAGATGCCGCGGGCTCTGTCCGACCACTATCTCCGGGGCGAAATGGCCGGGTGGCAGGCAGATCGGCGCGAGATCGACGTCTGGGTGCACAGTGTCGAGTGGAGCCAGGAGGTGCGCAACGAGCAGGTCGATGTCGTGCTGCGCCGGGCCCGTTTGGGCTCGCCCGAGCGTCCTGCGGATGCCGCCCAGGATTATGTGGAGACCGTGCTCGCGGCAGAGTGCTTTACGCCCATGGCAAGCCCTGAGCTGTTGGCGGCGTTCGGGATCGGCTTACAGCCAATCGACGCAGGCAAAATTCTAAACCTGCCGCTCATCAGTTTCTCGCTCGCAGGGCCAAAATCATCGGAGCCGACATGGACGCGCTGGCGCAAGTCTGCCGCCCGTCGAGCAGATGTTGTGCCTGGATTGGCCGACGCTGACATGCGCAACTTTGGCACTGAGAGTTTTGCGCTTGATGCGGCGCTGGCGGGGCAAGGCGTTGTGCTCGCGAGCCAGCTTGTCACCAGACAATTGCGTGCGGAGGGCCGCTTGATTGAACTGAGCGACGTCACTGTTCCGGGCCCGTCGCTTGAGGTGGTGTGCGAGCGCGAAGTGGCCGAGGATGAGCGTGTGAGAGCGTTCATCCAGTGGCTTTCTGCAGCCGTGCGCTAAGACAGCCTGTGCGGCTTCCGGCTGCCGGCGGGCAGCTGCTGGTCCGGCCCCTGGCACGTGTGGCGTGACACCTGTGGTGGCGCGCATCGTTTGTCCTCTGTGATCCCACAGCCGAGGGAGCGCATTCGCCTGGCGGTGGTTTCCCCCTGAGATTTTCGCATTTGCTCTGCGACAAAATGCCCTGATACTTTTGGCTACGTCGAGCGAGGGGAAATCGGGGGGAGATTAATGGTCGAGGAAATGCAAGCCGTGGGCTTCGGATTAGCAATCGCGATTGCCGCGTTCATTATCCAGGCGGATGCGCGTGGACCGGGCGAGGCCGCCATTCATGAGCCGAAAACGCGTACTGCCGCGGCCGAGGCGTCGTTGCCGGTTGGCCCGACTTTGCCGGTGATGCCTGGCTATCGGCTGCGCATGCGCAAGCTGGAGTTGGTGCCTGGGGCGGCGGTGCGTTTCGATGCACCGGCAGCCGGAGCGCCGGCCTATTTTGTTGTGAGCAACCGGGATGTGGTGTCGTACAAGAACGTCCGAGCAGCGCGGCTGGCAAGCGGGCGTGTGACGTTGCAGGGGTTCGATCCCGCCCGTTCCGAAGATCAACCTCAATCAGATGGCCGGGCAGATGGCCGGGATGAAGTGCTTTTCCTGGTTGATCTTGTGCCGGTTGATGTCGCGCACTGAAGCAAGCGATGAGCGGCGCGGAAATGCCGCCGAAACTTGGGCCCAAACACTGGCGGCGCGATCCGTCCGTGTTTTCGCGTGGCCCGCTGGTGCTTGACGCTGTCATGCGAAGCGCAGCAATCGTTTTTGCATGACGCTCGCGCCCCAATTCAAACGCCCCACCGCTGCCGGTCCCTTCGCCGTGCATGCGCCTGCCGACGTTCACGTGGCGGTGCTCATGGGGGGCTGGTCCTCCGAGCGAGAGGTTTCACTCAACTCCGGGCGCGGTTGCGCGGCGGCCTTGCGTGAGGCTGGCTACCAGGTCAGCGAACTCGACGTGACGCCGAACGTCTTCAATGATTTGCGCGCGTTGGCGCCCGATGTGGCTTTCAACGCGCTCCATGGCCCCTTCGGCGAAGATGGTTGCATGCAGGCGTTTCTGGAAACGCTCGCGATCCCCTACACGCACTCCGGCGTGCTGGCCTCAGCGCTGGCCATGCATAAAGAACAGGCCAAGATCGCGCTGGCGGCAGCCGGCGTGCCCGTTGCCGAGAGCCGGGCCGTGATGCTCGACGCGTTGCTCGCTGGTGACCCGATACCGCGCCCGTTTGTGGTGAAGCCCATTGCGGATGGGTCCAGCCACGGCGTGTTCATCGTGACCGAGGGCACAAACTTCAATGCGAGCGTGATCCGCGACACGCCTGAATTGGCGGCCCTTGCCTGGATGGTGGAGCGTTTCATCCCCGGACGTGAGCTCACCTGCGCGGTCATTGGCGATGCAGCGACGGACGTCACCGAAATCATCCCTGCCGAAAACCTCGCTTTTTATGACTACGAGGCGAAGTATGCACCCGGCGCGTCCCGCCACATCCTGCCTGCTGAACTTTCATCGGATATTTACCAATCTGTTCAAAACATCGCCCTTGCTGCGCACAGAGCGCTCGGGTGCCGTGGCGTGTCGCGTGCCGATTTTCGGCTGAACGAGGCAGCGCCGGGCGGGCCTGAGTTGATCTGTCTTGAGGTCAACACGCAGCCGGGCATGACCAAGACGTCGCTGGTGCCGGAACTTGCCGCACACGCGGGTCTGTCATTCGCCGGGCTGGTCCGGTGGATGGTGGAGGACGCGAGTTGCAATCGCTGAAAAAAGCGCTGCAGCCGAACACGCCCGAAACGGGAAGCGACGAGTATGCCGTTGGTGCTGGTGAGCCCTGCTTGACGCCAGGCGCAACGGCCGGCGCGCACGCCCGACCGGCAGACCTGCCGCGGCTCATCAAAACGCAAAGCCATCAGCGTTGGAACCGGGGCGTCCTCCTTGGCGGCGTGCAGCCAGACGCTGCAGCCACAGATGGGCACGGCACCGAGGCTGGCGACGGCGCGTTTTCAAGCTGGACCCAAGAAACGGACGAGCGCCACGTCTGGTCGCCTGACCACGCGCCGGACTTTGATGCCGATCTTGGTGCGAAACGCGGTAACTGCGACGCGCACGCGGCGCGCCCTGCGATATCTGGCACGCGGCCGGGCCGGCAGAACGCGGCGTTGAGGCGTGGCCTTGTGTCCCGCGCCGCCCGGCTGGCCGGCCAGGCTGGGGCTCTGGTTATCGTGGCGTGCCTGCTCTCCGCACTCGCCGGGCGCCCGGTGGTGACAACCGGGATGATCGCATCCGCAGCGGATCGCGCGCTGATCAGTGGCGGGCTTGAGATCCGCCAGGTGTCTCTGTCCGGCGATCTGTCTGACCAGACCGATGCGCTCTATCAGGCGCTGGCCATCACCGGACCGGTCTCGTTTGCCGGTTATGACATTGCGGCCGCCCGCGCCCGGGTCGCCGCACTGTCATGGGTGAGCGATGTGCGGTTCAGCGCTGTGCTGCCTGCAAGCCTGCACGTTGAAGTGCGCGGCAAGCAACCGGTCGCAGTGGTCCTGGAGCAGAGGTCTGGCGGCGGCGGTCAGCAACCAGCGGAGGCTGCCGGCGCGACCGGCGCAGGGCCGCGTTTGGTGGCGGCCGCTGGGGCCCACTTACATGGTCCCGTCTCCCCCGCACGGATCGCGGCGTTGCCGCGCATCGCAGGTGATGGGGCGGCGCAGGCGGTCACAACCCTGCTGTCGGCCATGGCCAAGTGGCCCGCACTACGTCGCGATGTGGCGGTTTTCCATCGTGTCGGGCGGCGGCGCTGGACGCTGGAGCTTCACGATGGGCTGACGATCCATTTGCCGGCCGATGATGCACGGGCGGGTGATCTTGCACGCGCTTTCGAGCAGGCCCACCGCTTGCGCCATTTGGCGGGCACAACGCAACGCCTGCTTGCGCACGCCGGGCCGCCTGAGGCTGGCGGCCTGTCTCAAGGTGCGCAAGTCACAGACGTCACCGGAAAATCCGCCTTTCCCAATGGGGCTATTGTCCCGGCCACACATGTTGCGCAAGGGGAGGAGCGGGCACTGTCGGTGCTCGATCTGCGCCTGCCCGCAAAGCCCGTCCTGCGGTATGCGCCCCAACCAGGCGGCATTGGCCTCGGGAGGGTCGGGTCGCCATGAGCAGCATTGAGGAAACCCTCGGCCTGCGTCGCGATGGTCCGATCATAACGGTCCTGGACATCGGCTCATCGGAAATGCGGTGCTTCATCGTGGAGCTTGATGCCGACGCAAGCGGCGCCCACGGTTATGGCTGCAATGCGCCTGTGCGCTTGCTCGGTGCGGGCTGCGCGCCCTCGCGCGGCATCACCGGTGGCAACATCATCAAGCTGAGCGATGCCGAAGAGTGCGTGCGCCGTGTCGTGGACCTGGCTGAGCGAAACGCGGGCCATCAGGTGCCAGTGCATGGCGTTGTGCTTCCTGTGGCCAACGGTCAGCAGGAGAGCAAGCTGCTGCGCAGTCCTGTGAAGGTCGGTGGCGTCAGGGTCACGCCCGCGCACATCCGCCAGGGTGTC
>CAZGNQ010000149.1:0-8907 GCA_964527285.1 uncultured Hyphomicrobiales bacterium
GGCCAGCATTTCATTCGGGGTGAATGGCTTAACCATGTAATCGGCTGCGCCACGATCCATGCCGTTGGCGGCGGCCGACAGGCCGCGGAAGATATTACCGCCACCGACAACAAGGCAGATTTCCGCCCCGGTGCTGACGGCGTCGCGCACCTCCGCGGCGAACCGTTCAACGGTCGGCACATCAATGCCGTAGGCGGCATTGCCCATCAGCGCTTCGCCGGACAGCTTGATGAGGAGCCGCGGGAACGGGAGTGGATGAGCGGTCACGGTGAACCTCTTGGCCAGCGGCAAATCCGGCAGCGCACTGCCCAGCATATGATGACGACGGCGAACCTGGGCGTGCGCCGTGCTGCCGCGAGCCCGATGCGCGCCCCCTTTTGTGGCTGGGCGCGAGGCCGATGCGCGCGCCCTTTGCGGCTCGGCGGGAGCCTTATCAGAAACCGCGCGGCAGTGTCAGCCGCCGCGCAGATCCGCCCGTCCGTTTCAAGGCGCCGGTGTGGTGTCAGTCGCCCTTCACGGCTGCGGCCACCTCAGCGGCGAAGTCACTTTCTTCCTTCTCGATGCCCTCACCGAGGCCGAACCGCACAAAGCCAACCAGCTCAACCGGCGCTCCGATCTCCTTACCCGCCTCAGCGACGGCCTTTTCCACCGGCGTCTTGCCGTCCATCACGAACGGCTGCTTCAGGAGCACGACCTCTTCGTAGAACTTGCGGATGCGGCCTTCGATCATCTTCTCGATGACATTGTCCGGCTTGCCGCTTTCCTTGGCCTGCTCAGTGAAGATCTGGCGCTCGCGCTCCACTGCTTCGGCAGGCACCTCAGCATCGGTCAACGCAATCGGGTTAACAGCCGCCACGTGCATGGCGATCTGGCGGCCCAGAGCAGCGAGCTTGTCGGCGTCGCCCGACGACTTGAGCGCCACCAGCACACCAATCTTGCCTGCACCCGGCACCACGGCGTTGTGGATGTAGCTTGTGACCACGCCCTCATCGACCTCTAGGCCGGCCGCACGACGCACGGTCATGTTCTCGCCGATCGAGCCGACCATCTCCTTGACCTGCTCTTCAATCGACAACGCCTTGCCGGGATAGTTGGCGCCAAGAACCGCCTCCAGGTCGCCATGCTTTTCCAGCGCGACGCCGGCGATGTCCTTGACGAGCGATTGGAAGTTCTCGTTGCGGGCAACGAAGTCCGTTTCGGAGTTGACCTCGATCACGGCACCGCGGCGGCCTTCGGTTGCCACCGACACCAGACCTTCCGCTGCCACACGGCCTGATTTCTTTGCCGCTTTGGCAAGACCTTTTGTGCGCAGCCAGTCGACCGCCTTGTCGACATCACCGTCGGTCTCGGCCAGCGCTGCCTTGCAGTCCATCATGCCCGCGCCGGTTGTCTCGCGCAGGCTTTTCACCATGGCGGCCGTGATCGTAGCCATCGCCATCTCCTTCGTTTGATGTGGCGTGCGCGGCGCGCTGCCCTCAGCTCTTATCTAAAGTGTCGGATCTTCATCGCAGCGGTCCGGCGATTGCGGGTTCCGATGCCCGCATCGATGGCGCACGTCAATGGACGCTGCGCCCACCCCGCTCATGGCTTGAACAGGGCGGGGTGTTGCAGCGCACACGCGGAGCTGATCGCCGGCTCAGCCCGCGGCCCAGCGCCCGCCCTGGTCGGTCACTGGCGGTCACTGGCTTGGCGCTTACTCCGCAGCGCTTTGCGCAGGTGCTGCGTCGCCATCTTGCGGCGCTGCGTCCGGCTCATTGGCGAGCACCTGATCAAGGACATCGCCAGCGCCTTCCGCCGGGACAGCCTCTCCCGCCGCAACCGCCGCATCCTCGTTTGAAGGCTCCTCGGGCAGGTCGACCGCCATGGGCTCTTCCAGCTCGCCGATGTCGATGCCGATGCCGCCTGATGCGCGCTCAATCCCATCGATGGCTGCGCGGGCGATCAGGTCGCAATAAAGGTGGATTGCGCGCGAGGCATCATCGTTGCCCGGGATGGGCAGATCAACGACATCAGGGTCGGAGTTGCTGTCGACGATCCCGATCACAGGAATGCCGAGCTTCTTGGCCTCCTTGATGGCGATCGCTTCCTTGTTCGTGTCGATCACGAACATGACGTCCGGCGTGCCGCGCATCTCCTTGATGCCGCCCAGCGTCGCCTCGAGCTTGTCGCGCTCGCGCGTCATCATCAGCAGCTCTTTCTTGGTGAAGCCGCGGGGCTCGGCGATCTTGTCGTCAAGTTCGCGCAGCCGCTTGATGCTGTCCGACACGGTCTTCCAGTTGGTCATCGTGCCGCCGAGCCAACGGGAATTCATGTAGTACTGGGCAGAGTTACGCGCCGAAGTGGCGACAGCCTCAGAGGCTTGGCGTTTGGTGCCGACAAAAAGCACACGCCCACCGCGGGCGACCACATCCGAGACCTGCACCAGCGCCTGATGCAGCAAAGGCACCGTCTGGCCTAGATCGAGAATGTGGATGTTATTGCGCACCCCGAAGATGAAGGGCTTCATCTTCGGATTCCAGCGGTGTGTGGAATGGCCGAAGTGGACGCCGGCTTCGAGAAGCTGGCGCATCGTGAAGTTGGGCAGAGCCATCAAATTGTCCTTATCCGGTTGGTCCGCCGCAGGTGAGAGCCAAAAACCGCGCGCGTGCCGCTACCCTCAAGGTCTCAGCCAACCGCGCTCAGTCTGACACCGGAACGACAATCGGCGCGGCCAGCGTGCTCTTGCGAACACCACCAACCCCGCGACCGCCAGCACCTGCGTGAGAGGTCCGGCGGGGCTGCCATAAAAGAGGGTCCGTGGCAAGAGGGCACCACACGAGGCGGTGCGCAACGGTGATGGCCTGCGCGCGAGGCGCGTTGGTTGCCGCCTGCTGCGTGGTGGCCGTCCCGTTGGCCAGAACGCACGCGCCCGACGGCCCCCGCGCAGGCAGCAACCGGTCCGCAGCGGCCCACGGCACGACGCGCCTGGCGACCGCCAGCTCAAGCCCCGCCAAACCACGCCGCCGGCTCCCGGCTCCCGGCTCCCGGCTCAATAGACAATCACTGCGCCGGGGTGAAGGTGTCCATGTAGGTCAACAGGTCGCCAATCTGATCGGGCTCCAGCGCGAATTCGGGCATCTGCTCATGCCCCACCATGATCCCCTCAGCCAGCGCCTCCTGCAGGCCCCAGACGTCATAGCGCGCCGCAATGGCCGGAAAAGCCGGGGGTTGCGTGCCGTCGGCCAGCGTCGGGCTTTCCCCAACCCGCCCTATCGCATGACACTGCGCGCATTGCGCCTGCGCCAGAGCCTGACCGCGGGCCTCAGCGGCCTTGACCTCGTCGCCTTGCGCGACGGCCGGCACCGCCATCAAGCCACCGGCGATGAGAACGCCGGCCCCTGCGATCCGCCGTGCCCAAGGCCGTGGCTGCCGCGCTTGCATCACCATGTCTCCCATCGCCCGCGTCCTCCTTGGCTCTGCACGCTCCAATTGCTGGCGCGCGCACGGCGTCGCGATATCTTAACGCAACCTGTGCCAATATGGCGGCTGGTTATGGCCATCGTTGGGGACAACGCCATGCATAAACCCTGGGATGAACCGACAGGCGAGGCCGGTGGTGCGCAGAGCGTGCGCGCGCAGTTGGAAGCGCACAAGGTGCGCGGCGAGGCGTTTCTCGAAGCCAACAACCCTGGCGCCGCACTCGGCGAAGCAGAGAAGATGCTGGCCCTTGATCCGGGCAGCCAGGACGCGCTTGCGCTGATGGTGATGGGAACCGCCGCCAAGGGCGATTACAAGGGCGCTTACGCGTTGGCGCTGCGCCAGATCGAGGCCGCACCGGACGAGCCAACCGGCCATGCGAACGCCGCACAACTCGCCATGCGCCTGCGCCTGCCGCAGCCTGTGATCGAGGAGCATCTGGCCGGTGTGCGCGAGACAGACGTTTTATCCTACCACACCCAGCGCCTCGCGATGCTCAACCAGTTCAAAGCTGGCGGCTTCATTGCGGCTGAACAAATGTGCCAGGCGCTGACCCGGCGCTTTCCGGAAGCGGCGCGCAATCACGCCTGCCATCACGCCATCGCTCTCATCATGCAGGACCGGCTGGATGAGGCCGAAGCACTGTTGGACGGCTGGCTGGCGCAGGGCCCTGACGACGACGAACTCGCCACCATGGCGTTGCTGGAGTTCCACCGCTATCGCTTCGATAAAGCATACGATTTTGCCGTCGCCGCGCTCGAGATGGACCCCACCTCGCAGCTTGCGGTCGGGATCGCAAAACGGGCGCAGTCGTTTGCTTCGGTCCTTCTCAAGCCGTTCTGGCCGGTGAACCGCTGGCTGCTGGAGGCCGCTGCCTACCCCAAGCACACAGACCTGTCGGTGATGGGCATCGTGGGCATGTTCCTGCCGCTCGCCATGCTGAGCGAGGTCGCCGATCGGTCCAGCCCGCTGGCCATGGCAATCTACGCCCTGCTGGCGGTGACCGGGTATTTCCTCCTCGCCAGTCTCTACGTGACAATGACCAATCTTGTGACCGACTGGCGGGTGGGCCGCATGAACCGAACGCTCGCCTCGTTCTGAACCGGCGCGTGCATTTGTTCCCATACACCTTAGAACAGCAAGCACCTTAGAACAGCAAGGCATGGCGATGGTCGATCTGCCCGCAAGCGACGTGATGGATCTGCAGGCCGCATGCGTGGCCATGCCGGGTAAAGCGGGGCTGTTGCGCACGCTGATCGCCGCCATGGGGGAGCACGGTGTGAGCGCGGCGCAGCTTGATGGCGTCGTCGGGCCGCTGCGTCCTGAGGACTACGACGATGCCAGCGCCTGCCACGCAATGGCAGAGTTTCTGGTAAGCGCGGCCCGCCCTGATCTTGCACACCGTTGGGAGGTCCGGGCAAAGGCGCTCGATTTGCGTGCCCGCGGGCTGACCGCTGACCCAGCCGGGAACGGCGACGGGGACGGGGACGGGGACGGCGACGGGCAGGACGATGGGGAAGCGCCCGCAGCAGATCACGACGAAGCACCCGACGATGCATCGCAAGGCGCCGAGATTGTCTCACTGCGCGCTGTGGCCGAGGCCGCGGCCACGTCAGGCGATGCGCGCGACCCCTCGCGCGGCTTTGACAGCGTCGTTGGCCTTGCTGAGATCAAGAAGACCATCCGTCGGCGCATCATCCAGCCCTTTGAGGCAAAAGGGTTGTATGCACGCTTCCGCCGTAAGGCCGGCGGCGGTGTGCTGATGTACGGGCCTCCGGGGTGTGGCAAGACGATGCTGGCGCAAGCGACCGCGCACGAGTGCGGCGCCACGTTCCTCAAAGTGGAGATCAGCGAGATCCTCTCGCGCTACATCGGAGACAGCGAAAAGCGCATCAAGGAGGTCTTTGAGACCGCACGCCGGCAGTCTCCTGCGATCATCTTTTTCGATGAGGTTGAAGCGCTGGCCCGGCGCCGGACGTTTGACGATCGCAGCCATGTGGACGGCATGGTGTCGGTGTTCCTGAACGAGTTCGACGCCACCTCGGGAGAGAATGACGGCGTGCTGGTCCTGGCGGCGACCAACGTGCCATGGTCCGTTGATCCCGCCTTCCGCCGACCGGGACGCTTCGATCGTACGATTTTTGTTCCCCCGCCGGATGCCGAGGCGCGGGCCGCAATCCTGGACAAGCTGCTGGAAGCGGTGCCAACGGCGCTGGATCTGTCCCTGGCAGGTGTCGTTGAAAAAACATCCGGCTTCTCAGGCGCCGATCTTGCCGCCGTGGTCGCCGCCGCCAGTGACAATGCCATCGACGACAGCATTGAGCGCAACGAGGTCACGCCCATCACCCGTGCGCACCTGTTAGAAGCCTTGAAAGAGGTGAAGCCGACGACGCTGGAGTGGCTCAATTCCGCGCGCAATTATGCGCAGTATGCCAACAGGGACGGGGCCTGGGACGACCTTGCCGCGTTCCTGCGCAAGCACATGAAGTGATGCCCGACGATTGCCGCTTTGGCCCGCGGCAATGGCGCGTTGGGCACTGACACTGACCCGGGTGGCGTGACCCAGGTGGCCTGACTTCGGGCGGCTCGGCCTTGGCTGGCTTGGTCTGGGCGCCGCAGGATCAGTGCGCCTGCGCAGGCCCACCCGGCCCAGCCGACAACCACCCGTGAATGAAGTTGATCTTATCACGGATCGGGCCTGTGTGCACAAAGGGATAAATATCCGAGAGCCCCATGGCCCGGTTCACGTGGTTGAGCGCGATCCCGAGACGCCCGCCGGCATCGATCAAGGCCGTCGCGTCGCGCTCAGCATAGGCGTCGTAGCCTGCGTTCGGTAGCCCGCCTCCGCTGAGATCGCACGCCAGGAAGCTGTCGACAATGTCGGTCAAATGCAGGAGGTGGGCCGTGCTTTCCGCCCAATCCTCATGGGGATGGGCGCTGGCATAAGCGGAGATATGATTTTCGCTCCATTGCTCCGGCGCCCCGTCCTCATAGTACGCCTGCAGTGCCGCGCCGTAGTCGGCGCGTTCATCACCAAAGACGGCGCGGAAGGCCTCAAGGAAACGCTGATCTGCTGCGAGCCGCGCGAACAGGAAATGCGCCATCTCGTGGCGCACATGCCCGATCAGTGTGCGCAACGGTTCGTCGAAACGCTCGCGACGCGCCACCCGCAGTGCCGGATCGGCCTCACGCACATTCATTGTGATGACCCCGTCGGCGTGGCCCATGACGACCCTGGCCGGTCCATCGCTGGTCTGCTCCGCCAGCATCTGGAAGACGGGGCGCGGACCGGCATCGCGCGCGGTCAACCATCCCCAACGCGCCAGATTGGCGAGCACCCAGCGCTTGGCGGCCTCCGTGGCGGCCCAGTGGTCGCGGTTATCGTCCAATGCGAGGTCGGGCGCCGTCTGGGTCATCGCGCAACTCTGGCACAGACTGCCCGCCCCCTCGGCAGCGCGCCAGTTGCAGCCGATGATGGTGCGATTGGCACAGGCGTCCGCGCCCTCCACGAACGTCTGCCGCTCAACATCGAAGACTGGATCAATGCCGCAGTGGCAGGACCGGTTGGAGAAAAAAAGTCGCGCCGCGCACGTGGGGCAAGCGAACAGCTGCATGACACCGTCTCCAAGACCTCGTGACCCTGGGCGCAGCGTCCGCCCCGGGACACGGGCTGCCGAGGTCTGCTATTCGTTGCGCACGGCGACCACGCCGGGCACGGTTTCCAACGCGCCAATCTGCTCCGGGTTCAGATCCCACTTGCCTGGCAGTCTGGCGACCACTTCGCGCGACTGATGGGGCAGCCGCACCTGCACGAATATCTCGCCCTGGCCAGGGTCACGCAACGCGCGTTTGAGATCCGGCCAGGCGGCCTTTCCCTGAACCACGATCGACAGCCGGCGCCGCAGGCGTGACACCAGTTTGTCCAGCGGCTCGATGCTGCCGGCCCGCAGGCGGAAGCTGTTGTCGTCGCTTTCAGGGTCGCCGTCAGCCGTGGCCCGCACCATGACCGTTGTGCCAGGTTCAAGACACGCTTCAGCCTGGGCCAGCGTGTCGGAAAACACCAGCGCTTCAAACTGGCCGGAAGGATCGGAAAACGCAACAAACGCGAAGCGGTTGCCCTTGGCCGAACGGCGCAAGCGGCAAGCCGTCACGGTGGCTGCGAAATTGGCGGTCATCCCCGGCACGGCGTTGGCCTCGAAGTCTGCCCAGCGCGTGACATCGAGTTTATCCAGCACACTCTCGTAGGTGTCGATGGGATGACCGGTGAGGTAAAAGCCGATCGCGTCGTGCTCGCGGGTCAGCGTCTCGCTGGACCGCCACGGTTTGGCGGGGCGCAACTCAAGCGCGACGCCGGGCGCAGCAGCCCCCGCCGCAGACGCCCCACCTCCCGCGCCGCCCCCTGCGCCACCGAGCCCCATGGCGAACAGGTCGTCCTGGCCAGCCGCTTTGTCGGCCGCCGTTTTCTGCGCCACGGCGATGATATTGTCGGCATTGGCAAAGACCTGCGCCCGATCGGGATGCAGGCGGTCGAACGCCCCTGCGCAGGCCAGCATCTCGACACATCGCTTGTTCACGGCCTTCGGATCGACGCGGGAAGCAAAGTCCGCGATGGAGCCGAACGCGCCGCCAGCCGAACGCGTCGCGACCAGACCCTCGATCGCACCGCCGCCGACGTTCTTGACGGCTGCCATGGCGTAACGGATGCCGCCGTCCTCGGGCTCAAATTCGGCCGTGGAGACGTTCACGCACGGCGGCAGGATGTCGACTTCCAGCCGTCGTGCTTCATCGACAAACATGGCCAGCTTGTCGGTGTTGCCCATATCTAGCGTCATGGTGGCAGCAAGAAACTCCACCGGATAATTGGCCTTCAGATAGGCCGTGTGATAGGCGAGCAGCGCGTAGGCTGCCGCGTGAGACTTGTTGAAGCCGTAGCCCGCAAACTTGTCGACGAGGTCGAAGATCAGTCCCGCCTGCGCCTGCTCGCCGCCGCGCTCCACCGCGCCATCAACGAAGCGGACCCGTTGCTTGGCCATTTCCTCCTTGATTTTCTTTGCTCCCGATTTTGGAGAGGACGTCTTGATCAAGGATATGGGAGTTGCCCGGTCGAAGAAGGATTTTTTTAAGAATCCGCCATTTTCACTGACATACACCAAGATCGATACGATAGAGCAAGCTTTTGGGAAAAGGTTCTTTGTCTTTCAAGATGAAGAAGGAAGGGTAAAATTGAAATTTCCTTCCAGGACTGAGGTAAAATTGGGGGAGACCATAGACTTTGACGGAAACCTCGTCCGTGTAGAGAAGAATGGGTATGACAAGGAAAATGACGAATTATCCATCAGCGTAAATGTAGAGGGAGATACGGATCTGCTTGAAGCATTTAGTTTCTCAAATACATCTATTTCCAAAGACGATAATGCGGATGAAATCACAACAGAGGTTTTGGAATATGAA
>CAZGNQ010000150.1:0-8745 GCA_964527285.1 uncultured Hyphomicrobiales bacterium
TGCACGCGGCCGGCTGACCGCGATCCGGGAAGTTTGCGCCAGAGCACCGGCGAGTGTGTGAAGCCCACGAGATAGTCGAGCGCGCGGCGTGCCAGATAAGCGTCCACAAGCGGCACGTCCAACGCCCGTGGGTGCGCAATGGCGTCGAGCACGGCCTGCTTTGTGACCGCATTGAACGCCACGCGCTCCACGGCAATCCCGTCCAGCACCTTCTTGTCGTCGAGGATGTTGAGCAGGTGCCAGGAGATCGCCTCGCCTTCCCGGTCGGGGTCGGTTGCAAGGATCAGCTTGTCAGCCTGCTTCACGGCCTTGGTGATGTCATTGATCACCTTTGTTGACTTGGCGTCGGCTTCCCAGGTCATCGCGAAGTCGTCGTCCGGCTGGACCGAGCCGTCCTTGGACGGCAGATCGCGGACGTGACCGTAGGAGGCGAGGACTGTATAGCCCGAGCCCAGATACTTGTTGATGGACTTCGCCTTGGCAGCGGACTCCACAATGACGACCTGCATCGGTCACCCTTTATGTTGTTAGCGCGCGGTTGAGACCGTACCACGCCACTGCAATCGGACCACGCCAATTCACTGTTCCGCAGACCAGCATGCGTGACCGTCGAACCTCTTGTCGCGCGAAAGCCGCTGGCGCCACTGCCCCCGCCAGATCCGTAAACGCCCAGGGTTACCAGGCTGACCCATGCCGCGAGCTCTCGCGACGATTGTGGATCGACGCAACTTATAATTGCATTTTTCGCGATCTAGCTTAGAAGTGTTCAGCGCGCGTTCTCAAGTTGTGCGGGGGCGGCGTTCACCACGGTCGGGGCTGCGGATCAAGCGGGGCACATAATGAGCAATGTACGCGACGCCAACGATGGTGGCGAGCCGGCGTGGCGGCACTGGGCGGTGTCAGATCTGTTCCTGTGTAACCGCGACCGGTTGGTCTCCCTTGACGATGATGACTTCAATGAGGCCGTCGCGGATATCCTTCACGAGATCTACGAGTGCGTTCTGCGGCGCGAACCCGTCGACCAGGAACTGGCCACGATCATTCTGCACGGCTATCGGCATATTGCCTGTGGCGGACCAGGCTCCTGCGAACCCAAACAAACGGCTACCTGATACCGCGTGTCAACGTTGTCCGCTGAAATGAACCGTCGGCCAGAGTGACGCGTGGCGACCCGCGCATCATGTTTGCGGCCCGGCCAGAGATGTCACGCGTTCGGGTGACGCGCCACCGTGTTGTCGCCATTGCGCACCAGGCGCCCCTCGCATTCCAGCTCAATCAGCACCGACTGGAGCCGGCCAATCGGCACGCCGCAGGCATCAGCCAACACATCGATGTCAACCGGCGCGTGCGTCAATGCGGCTTCAACGTTTGCCCTGGCGGTGACCTGCTGGCCGCTCGCATGTCCCCATTCCTCCGAATGCCCGGGAGTTTGCGGCTGGGTGGGCTGGCTGCCGGGTGCCAACACGGGTTCGTCTGCCGCTGCCGCAGCGGATTTGGCAGCGATCGCAAGTGGCGAAGTTATGACCGTGGTCGCGCCATCTGCACTGAAATGCGCGTCCAGGGCAGGCCATCCGTCAGCAGCGTCCTGGGACAAGGCAGCCGTCAGCACGTCATCGGTGGCTGTCTCGTCGACATCGCCCCAATCGCCGGCCTCCGGATCGTCGCACTTGGCATCGTCCCGCTGGGGATGGTCAAAAAAGGGATTGCCCGACGGTGCATCGTTCCGTGCAGTCGCGCCCAGCGCGATGGGCTGCTGCGTCGGTTCGCGCAAGTGGGGCGCACGTGAACGCTGATCCACGCCAAGGCCACGGGCATCGGTTGCATCCGTGGTCCAGTTCGGGACGCGTCCCACCATCGGTTCGATGGCCTCCAGGACATCGTCTGCGCAGGTGATGAGTGTTGCCCCATCGCGCAGAAGCGCGTTCGTGCCGCGTGTGCGCGGATCGAGGGGATGCCCCGGTGCGGCGAAAACCTCGCGCCCCTGTTCCAAAGCGTATCGCGCAGTGACCAATGTGCCCGACCTTGCCGCCGCCTCGATGACCACCACGCCGTGCGCGAGCCCTGAAATGATGCGGTTGCGCCGCGGGAAGTGTCGGGCCTTGGCAACGAGGCCGGGCGGGTTTTCGCTGACAAGAAGGCCGCTTACCGCAATGGCACGGTGCAGATCAGCGTGCTCCGGTGGATAGATCTGGTCTATGCCGCCCGCGACAACGGCAATGGTCCCGCTCTCAAGCGTCGCCGCATGGGCCGCACCATCGATGCCGCGGGCAAGGCCCGACACCACGATTGCGCCGGCGGCCGCCAAATCACGTGCGAGGAGTTCAGCGAAATGGCGTGCGGCGGCGGAGCAGTCCCGCGCGCCAACGATGGCGACGCTCGGCACCGCCCCATCGGCGACCAGTTCTCCGCGCGTCCAGATGAGTGATGGCGCTGCCGGTATGGCCGACAGCAGCCTCGGGTAGGCGGCTTCGCCCAAGGCAATCAGATCGAGCCCCAGCGCGTTTGTTTTTTCCAGAACGGCGTCCACGTTCGACCAGGGTGCAAGGGGCAGCAGATCGCGTGCGCGCGGACCCAAGGCGCCGGCCTCCAGCGCCTCCATTGCCGCTTCGGCACCGCCGTAGCGGTTGATCAAGGCGCGGTGCGTGACCGGACCGATGGCAGCGGTCAGCCGCAGGCGTAGCCAGTTGCGCTTTTGGTCGTGGGTGAGCGGAGGCGTTTGCATGGTGCGACCTTGGCCCCCCGCTGCCCGCACGTCATTTGGCCTTCTCGCCTATGCGCGGCTCGGTCCCCGCCAGGAGGCGCGCGATGTTGGCATGGTGTCGCCAGTAGATGAGGGCTGATAGAACGGCCGCACCCATCGCGCCCGAAAGGGCCGCTGGTTGGGTTGCAAAGTGCTGCAAGGCGGTTGGTGCCGGATCGCCTGCATTGCCGCCGTTTGCAAAGAGGCCCAGCACCAACATGGCGAGCGGCGCCGTCACAGCGCCTGTCAGGGCGGCCAGAGACGAGATCCGCCGCACGGCCGCCACAGTCAGCCATGTGACAGCGAAAATGCCAAACCCGATCAGCGACCAGGTTGCCAGTACGCCGAGGTAGGTCGCCACGCCCTTGCCGCCTTTGAACCCGAGCCAGACCGGAAAACAGTGGCCCAGGAATGCACCGATGCCGGCGGCGACGGCTGGCAGTGACCGGGTTGCCCCCTCGGCCAGGGGGGCTGCGATCGCATCGGCGAGAAGCACTCCGATGAGAATTCCGACGGCACCTTTCGCGGCGTCAAGCCCGAGGGTTGCCGCCGCCAGGTCCTTTCGGCCGGTGCGCAACACATTGGTCGCACCAATGTTGCCGGAGCCAACGGAGCGCACATCCACGGTGCCAAAGAGGCGGGTCAGAACGAGGCCGAACGGCACCGAACCCGCCAGGTAACCACAGGCGCCCGCCACGGCCGTGGCCATGATCACCAAGCCAGTGTCTGCCATTTGCCTCTGCGCTCCCCCAATGGGCCGGCCCAGCATGGTCCAGCCACAGTGCGGGCAATGGCCTGGCATGACGGCAACTCCGCCCGCCTACTCGGCGTCGTCGCTTCCCGCCCCGGCGCGTGTGGCCAGATGGCGCACGCCGAACGTGAACAGCCCCAGCACGCCCGCAATGCCCAGCAGCACAAACAGCATGGGCACGGCAAGATAAAGGATGGTCAGCAGTCCGAATGCCAGCAGGGCGTAGATCGCCCGGAACAAAAACGTTTCGTAGTCCACCGGCGTCGCTCCCCTTTATGATCGCGTGATGCTGGGCTTACGCGCCCAGTCGTGGCGCGGGACCACCGGGACGCCAAGCCGTTGCCTGCTGCGGAGCGTTCCTGCAACCGCACAGCCTTGTTGCAGGGGGGCTTGTTGCAAGGGGCTCGCGGCGTGGCTCAAGCGGCATCACTGACCGGTAGCCTGAACCGCAGCTTGGCCCGGAACCTGAACCGCAGCCTGGGCTGCCGCCGCGCCTGCCGCTGTCGCTTGGGCGGCCTCGGCCAGAAAGATGGCCAGTGGCAAGGTGATCGCGGCCACGCAGATCTGTACGGTGATGATCGTGGCCATCAATGGCGCATCGCCCCCCAATTGCCGCGCCATCACGTACGAACTCGCAGCCGTTGGCACGGCGGCACAGATCACGCCGACCGTCCGTTCGATGCCGTCGAGGCTCATGAGCGTGAACATGGCGAAGACGATCACCGGATTGAGGACGAGGCGGAAGACCGTGCAGAACCCGACGACGCCATAGGCGCGCACCCCGCTCGGCGGTTTGAGGCCGGCGCCAACGGTGAGCAGCGACAACCCGAGCGCCCCACCTGCCAGGAAACCGACGGCCGTTGCCACGGGCCCACCCAGTGTCAATCCAAGCGCGTTCATGGCGAGACCCAGCGCGATCGTCAGAATGAAGGGATTGAGAAGCACCTGCCGGATGAAGCGCGGCCGGACCTCCGCCGCCGTCCGACGGCCGTAATGGAGCAACACGCCAATCGACAGCACGTTCAGCAGCGGCATCAGTACGGCAATCGCCACGGCGACCACCGTGATGGCGCGCTCGTCGTAAAGCGCCGTGACCACCGCAAGCGCGATGAAGCCGTGCCAGCGTGTGGCGCCTTGAAAAACACTTGAGAAGGCTGGGTCATCAACGCTGAGCGCGGTGCGCAGAACAGGCCGTATGGCCAGCAACAGTGCGGCCTGGACCGCCACTGCCAGGGCAAATGCAATCGCAATGGCCGACAAGGTCAGGTTTGAGAGATCCGCGCCCGCCAAGGTCTGCAGCAAGAGCGCGGGGAAGAGCACGAAGAAACAGATCTTTTCCAGGCCGGCCCAGAACGCGTCATCGCGCACCAATGTCAGCGACAAGGCCTTGCCGAGCGCGATGACCACAAAAATCGGAATGAGCGCTCCGAGCGTCGGAATGATGGACATCGGAACTCCGGGCCGGAGGTGGGGGCAGTGGCCGAGCGAGAGCCGCGGTGCCGACGCCGGGTTGCCACATCACAAACGCTCGTGAGGTATGGGATCGGCCGGCTGGGCGCAGATTGAAAGCCCCTTCAATGCGCCTGTATGCGGCATCGGCGGAAGAAACAGCACTGCGTTCTTTCAGGTCGGCGGCCGCCGCACCGTGGCTGGGGAAGATTCTTTGCCGCTGGGGCTTGCTTTCGTCTGTCAAGTCTCTTTATACAGCAGGTTCGGCGGCTGAGCGGGTTGGCTTCTTCCATTGCGAACGACATGGTGGTGCGCGCGGGCATTGCGGCTATCAGCGGCCCCCGATCGCGCAGTGTGCCACGTTTCGCGCTGGTTGCGGACCGCGCCCTCGGTCGAGGGGTGTAGCTCAATTGGTAGAGCGTCGGTCTCCAAAACCGAAGGTTGTGGGTTCGAGACCCTCCGCCCCTGCCACCGATCGTTGCCAAATTGATGCGCGGTTGTAGCGCGCGTCTGCACTCCGGACGGGATCATAAGGCTGATGGCAACCAATCCGGTCAAGTTTCTTCAGGAAGTGCGCGATGAAACGGCCCAGGTCACCTGGCCGACGCGCAATGAGACGTTCATCACGACGATCATGGTTCTGATCATGTCGGTGATCGCGGCGATCTTCTTTCTCGGTGTGGACTGGGTGATCAGTGAAGTTGTGCAACTGATCCTTTCGCTGGCCTAGCCCCCGCGATTTGGCCGCATTGCTGCGTCCACGGCTGCCGGTTGTCCCGATTTGGCGGCTGTGGTGACGCTCCTTTAACAATCTGTCTGGTAAGCCACGATCGCATGAGCAAGCGTTGGTATATTATTCACGCGTTCTCGAATTTTGAGCGCAAGGTGAAGGAAGCGTTGGAGGAGCGGATCGCGGCGGAGGGGCTGGAGGACAGCTTCGACGACATCCTCGTACCTACCGAAGAGGTGGTCGAGGTTAAACGCGGCCGCAAGATCACGTCGGAGCGGCGGTTCTTCCCAGGCTACGTGCTCGTTAAGATGGATATGACGGACAAGGCCTATCACCTGGTGAAGGACACGCCGAAGGTGACGGGCTTTCTCGGCACCGACAACAAGCCGATGCCGATCACCGAGGCCGAAGCAAAGCGGCTGATGAATCAGGTTGAGGAAGGTGTCGAGGCGCCGCGCCCTTCCATCACATTCGAGATCGGCGAGCAGGTGCGCGTGTCAGACGGGCCGTTTGCAACGTTCAGCGGCCACGTCGAGGAAATCGACGAGGAACGCGCCCGCCTCAAGGTGGCAGTGTCCATTTTTGGGCGCGCGACACCGGTTGAGCTGGAATACGCACAGGTGGAAAAACTCTAAAGGCGCGACGGGGTCGCCACGGGCGATGTGACGGCACACGCGGCGCGACAGCTTTGGTCAACGGCTCACAGGGAGCGACGGTCCGGCTTCCCGAAGCGCATTCGAGAACGGTTCTGGGGGACGGCGTGCTGGGCGCCCGCAGAGCCGATCGCCGCTCCGGCGGCACTTGGGCTGGTAAACGCGGCCCGATCTCAGCACGATCGCTCGGGTGTGGAAGTGATGCGGCCCGCCAATCCGCCTCTCACGCACCACGCCACTCCGAAAAGTCCGCAGGGCTCGCCCTGCATTGTGGGCGCGGCCCCGCAAAGGAGAAACTGACGAATGGCAAAGAAGATACAGGGCTATATCAAGCTCCAGGTGCCCGCTGGAAAAGCCAACCCGTCGCCGCCGATCGGCCCGGCGCTCGGCCAGCGCGGCGTGAACATCATGGAATTCTGCAAGGCGTTCAACGCAGCCACGCAGCAGATGGAGCCGGGCTCGCCGATCCCTGTCGTCATCACGGTCTTCACGGACAAGTCTTTCACGTTCGAGATGAAGACGCCGCCGGCGTCGTATTTTCTCAAGAAGGCGGCCGGCCTGCAGAAGGGTGGCACCCATCCTGGCAAGGACAAGGCCGGCACGGTCACCACGGCGCAATTGCGCGAGATCGCCGAAGCCAAAATGAAGGATTTGAACACTGACGACGTCGAGCAGGCCGTTGCCATCATCGCGGGTTCCGCCCGCTCGATGGGTCTTGAGGTGAGGGACTGATCGCCATGACCAACGAACCAAAGCGTATGCGCGGCCTGCGCGAGGGCTACGACCGCGACAAGCTGTATGACCTCGGTGAGGCCGTGGAGATGGTGAAGTCCCGGTCCAAGGCGAAGTTTGACGAAACGGTTGAGATTTCATTCAACCTGGGCGTCGACCCCCGCCATGCCGACCAGATGGTGCGTGGCGTCTGCCAGTTGCCGAACGGTTCGGGGCGGACAGTCCGCGTGGCCGTGTTTGCCCGCGATGCCAAGGCGGATGAGGCGAAAGCTGCCGGCGCAGACGTTGTCGGGGCGGAAGAGCTGGTGGCCGAGATCCAGGGCGGCACGATCAACTTCGACCGCTGCATCGCCACGCCGGACATGATGCCGCTCGTCGGACGGCTCGGCAAGGTGCTCGGCCCGCGCGGCCTGATGCCCAACCCGAAAGTTGGCACTGTCACGCCGAATGTGACGGAGGCGGTGAAGGCAGCCAAAGGTGGTGCGGTGGAATTCCGGGTCGAAAAGGCCGGGATCGTCCATGCCGGCGTGGGCAAGGCCAGCTTTGAAGCCGACAAGCTGGTCGAGAACATCAAGGCATTTGCCGACGCCGTCGTGAAAGCGAAACCGTCGGGTGCCAAAGGAACCTATGTGAAGCGGATCTCGCTGTCCTCCACGCAAGGCCCTGGCGTGAAGGTGGAGCCGCAGACGGTGATCACGGCCGGCGTTTGAGCGTCGGCGAGATTGCCACCAACCGAATTCCCGCATCGCCCGGCACTGCTGGTTGGTGCGGGATGTCCGGGCCGTCTCAGGTGCTGCTCGCAGCGCTGTGATGTGCCCGAGCCCGTCCGAGACAGCAGGCGAGACCCGCGGAAGCATGCTCCCAACGGTCAGCTAAGTCCTGCCGAGACAGGGATGAGACTGGAACGCTCAAGCTTTGCTGAACGTCGGCCGGAAACGGTCCATTCGGCGCGCTGGAACGGGACGGTCGAGTGCCCTGGGACAGGTGTCGCGTGGTTCGCCCGGGTCCAAACCGGATGCGCCACAGGCTGAACCGGGGTGGTCGAGTGTCGACCGCTCCAGACTTGGAGAGAAACGGTGGATAGAGCCCAAAAAGCGGAGATGGTCGAGTTTCTCGGCGATGTCTTCGCGAATTCCGGGTCCGTGATTGTCACGCGGTACATCGGAATGACGGTGGCTGAGATCTCGCACGTGCGTCGTGAGCTTAAGGCTGTCGATGCCACGTTCAAGGTCACCAAGAACCGTCTCGCCAAGATCGCGCTCGAAAACGCCAAGGTCGAGGGGGCGGCGGACATGTTCGTCGAGCCCACGGGCATTGCGTATGCGGCCGATCCGGTCGCTGCTCCGAAGGTGCTGACCAAGCTCGCCAAAGAGAACGAGAAACTCGTGATCGTCGGCGGTGTTCTGGGCACCACGGCACTGGACGCCAAGGGTGTTGAAGCCCTGTCCAAGATGCCGAGCATCGAGGAGATGCGCGCAAAACTCCTTGGCGTGCTCAACGCGCCCGGCGGCAAGCTCGCCCGCACGCTCAACGAGCCCGGGAACAAGCTGGCCCGCCAGATCAACGCACCGGCAAGCAACCTCATCGGTGTCTTGGCAGCTTATCGCGCCAAGATGGAAGAGGCGGCCTAACGGCGCGGCGAGACCTGAACAAACGCAAAAGCTTGAGGAAGAAAAATGTCTGAACGGAT
>CAZGNQ010000151.1:0-8734 GCA_964527285.1 uncultured Hyphomicrobiales bacterium
AGTGTGACAGCGAGACGGCTCGACGGCGGCAACCCACGTTCGCGGCTGACGGGTGTCGACGTGCATCGGGACCTGAGAACAGCGGCATCACAAAGGGCATCGTTCGAGCCTCGCTCGGCGAAAAGGGCGGTGACACATGACAACGATCCGAGCAGCTTGATCGCGGCGTGCGGTTGTCTGCAACGCCGCCCTGCACGCGATTTGCGGCGGAGACGCGGCCAGCGGGCACTCTTGCCCGGACCGGCGGCGTCGCCGGATCACCGGGCGTCATGTCAACATGGACGGCTAACCCGCGTGCACACACATCTGACGTCGACACCATCTGCACTGGTCCCACGGCGGCAGCGGCGCGGTCAATGGCCGGCGCCACGCTGACCGTGGACCATGCCCTTATTCAACGGTCACGGACTTGGCCAGATTGCGCGGCTGATCAACGTCCGTGCCCATGTGCACCGCGGTATGATAGGCGAGCAGTTGCGCAGGCAGCGCCGTGATGAAGGGGGACACGAACGGGTCGACCGTTGGCATCTGCATGTGGCCAGCAAGCGCGCATCCGATGTCATCAGCCGTACAGTCGCTGACAAGGTAGATCCGCCCGCCGCGCGCCGCCACCTCCTGGCAATTCGATACCGTCTTGTCGAACAGGGCGTCCTTGGGAGCGATCACCACAACCGGCGTGTCCTCATCGATCAGCGCGATGGGGCCATGCTTGAGTTCGCCGGCAGCATAGCCTTCGGCGTGGATGTAGCTGATTTCCTTCAGCTTCAGTGCACCTTCCAGCGCGATCGGGTAGCTGGACCCGCGCCCCAGATAGAGCACGTCGCTCGCCTTGGCGAGATCGAGGCACAGGCGTTCGTAATCCGGCTCAGTCTGCAGGATGGCCGCCAGATGGCGCGGGATCTCCGTCAGAGCCCCAATCAGCGCTGCTTCCTTTTCACGGTCGAGCAGACCCCGCGCCTTCGCCAACCCGAGCGCAAGGCACGCCAACACAGTGATCTGGCTCATGAACGCCTTGGTTGACGCCACCCCGATTTCAGGCCCCGCCAGCGTGGGAAGCAGCACATCGCTTTCGCGTGCGATCGATGATTCCTGCACGTTCACGACCGAAGCGATCCGCTGTTCACCCTCCTTGCAGTAGCGCAGCGCCGCCAATGTATCGGCCGTCTCTCCCGACTGCGATACGAACACCGCCAGGCCCGTCTTCGGCAGCGGTGGCTCCCGGTAGCGGAACTCCGACGCAACATCGATTTCAACGGGCAGGCGGGCCAATCGCTCGATCCAATATTTGGCGATGAACCCGGCATAATAGGCCGTGCCACAGGCTGAGATCGTCACCCGGTCGAGTTGCGCCAGATCGACGCCAAGGTCCGGCAGGTTGACCGTCGCGTCCGCCATATTGATGTACTGTGACAGCGTATGTGAGACCACTTCCGGCTGCTCGTGGATCTCCTTGGCCATGAAGTGGCGGTGGTTGCCACGATCCACCAACAGCGCTGACGCGAGCGTCTGCACGACTTCACGATCGACAACGGCGCCAGAGGCATCGCGCACCTCAACGCCGGACCGCGTGACAATCGCCCAGTCACCTTCGTCCAGATAGGTGACGCGGTTCGTGAACGGCGCCAGCGCAAAGGCGTCTGAGCCCAGGAACATCTCGCCGTCACCATGGCCGACCGCGAGTGGCGACCCGCGCCGCGCACCGATCAACAGGTCGTCCTGGTCGTCAAAGAGCACTGCCAGGGCAAAGGCGCCCTCCAGCTTGCCAAGCGCGGCGGCCACGGCATCAGCCGGGCTCAACCCGTCGCTGCGGCCGACGGCAATGAGATGGGCAATCACCTCACTGTCCGTCTCCGTCGTAAATGTTGCCCCGCCCGCAATCAGGCCGTCGCGCAGTTCACGGAAATTCTCGATGATGCCGTTGTGAACGATCGCAACGCCATCGACCATGTGCGGATGGGCGTTGCGCTCAACAGGCGCGCCGTGCGTGGCCCAGCGGGTGTGCCCAATGCCGATGGTGCCGGCTAGCGGCGCCTCGAAGAGCCGAGCGTCGAGGGCACGCAGTTTGCCTTCCGCGCGTCTGCGGTCGAGCACGCCATCGTGGAGCGTGGCGATGCCGGCTGAATCATAACCACGGTACTCAAGGCGCTTCAGCGCTTCGACGAGTTGCCCCGCCACGGGCGCCTGTCCCAGAATGCCGACAATGCCGCACATGTGGTTCTCCTTGGCTACCAGTCGTGCCCGCTATGGCGCATGGGCCGCGTGAAAGACACTGTCACGGGCACCGCCCGAGGCCACTGCACCGCTGCCATTCCAGTCCCGTGCCACTCGTGTTCCGGCCCTAACGTCTGGTTTCGAGATCGGCAGCGGATGGGGACCAAACGTCAGATGCGTGGAACTCGTGTTCCGGTTCGTTGCCGCGTTCAGTCTTTTTTTGCCGCCTCTTTCAGCCGGGTCATCCGTGCGCGGAATTTGTCGGCCCAGCCTGCGCGCTCCGACTGTGGCGCACGCGTCAAGCTCAAGTCGCCGGGGGCAACGTCCTTACTGATCACGCTGCCCGATCCGATGTACGCGCCGTCGCCCACCGTCACCGGCGCGACAAGCGACGAATTCGAGCCGATGAAAGCGCCGCTACCGATGGTCGTCTTGTGCTTGAAGAAACCATCGTAATTGCACGTGATCGTGCCGGCGCCGATGTTCGCGCCCGCCCCAACGTCAGCATCGCCAACATAACTGAGGTGGGGCACCTTTGCGCCAGCCCCGACATTGGCGGCCTTCAACTCCACGAAGTTGCCAACCTTGACGCCATCGCCCAGCCGCGCGCCCGGGCGCAGCCTTGCAAACGGCCCGATGGTGGCGCCTGGGCCAACATGGGCGCCTTCCAGGTGTGAAAACCCTCTGATCGTGGCGCCGTCATCAACACGGACGCCGGGCCCGAAGACGACATTCGGCTCGATCATCACATCCTGCCCAATGGCCGTGTCGAAGCTGAAATAAACCGTCTCGGGCGCCATCAGCGTCGCCCCCTCGCGCATGACGTGCTCACGCACATCGTGCTGGAAGATCGCTTCGGCTGCGGCCAGTTGCACGCGTGTGTTCACGCCCAGCACCTGGCGCTCATCATCGATCAGGGCAACGGCCGTGAGCCCTGCCGCAAGGGCCAGTTCCACAGTGTCCGTCAGGTAGAATTCCGCGTTGGCGTTGTCGTCTGTCAGGGCATCCAGGAGAGCCGGCAGGCGCGCGCTGCGAAACGCCATCACGCCGGCGTTGCACAGCCTGGTCTCAAGCTCTTCTGACGTGCAGTCCTTGTGCTCGCGGATCGCGCGCAGCGGATGCGCCTCAATGCCGTCCGGCGCCTGGAATGTGGCCAACGCTTCGCCACGGCGCTCTGACAGCAGGCGGCCATATCCGGTGGGGTCGTCGGCCTCGAAACCAAGGACGACCACATCGGCTCCAGCGCCCAGGACGCGCGTCATGCGGGCAACCGTGGCCGCCTTGATGAGCGGGGTGTCGCCAAACAGCACAACGGTGTGCCCGTCATGGGCGGCAATGGCGTCGCGCGCGGCCTTCACGGCATCGCCTGTGCCACGTTGCGCCTGCTGAACCGCAATCGCGGCCGCAGGAAGCTGGCGCACAGCCTCGTCACGCACGGAGTCCATCTGCGGGCCCACGACAACGGTTGCGCTGGTTTCACGGTCGCAGAACGCATCCGCGCCCGCGAGCGCCAGCACGTGGCCGAGCATCGAACGCCCGGCGACCTCATGCAGCACTTTTGGACGGGCGGAACGCATGCGTGTGCCCTTGCCGGCGGCAAGCACCACGAAAAGAAGGGGGTCCGTCATGGGTCCGCTCCGATCCGGGTTGCGCTTTGCACAACCACGTCGGCCCGCGTTGGCGCCGGTTGACCGGGTGTCAGGCCAGCAGGCGGAAGGGGCGCAGGGTGGCTGGAATGCGATGCGTGCGTCGCACCGGGGTCTGCTCTTCCGTGACCCGATTCGCAAAATCAACACGCGTTACAGATGATGACAAACGGCCGGCCGTGAGGACAGGCCACAGATGATGCCGGATTGCAGCACCTCTTTCAAAAGAATGCCCTCCGGCACGCCAAGGCGCGGATCTTTTAAACGAGCACAGGCGCCAACCATGGTCGCCAATGCGGTCGCTACGATGGGCGTGCCACCAAGGCCGCAACTGTACCGGAGCGCTGCAAACATGTTGCGCCCGCGCCGCTTTCCCCACGGCTGACGGCACCTGAGCACACAACTTCGGCCCACGCGTTGACCCGCCAACGCGAGTCACATGTGGCTTTCCCGCTAGGACCAGTGCGCTCAGGCGCGGCGACCAGTTCGAGACAGCCCGCATGGTCGGGCCGTTCTCGAGATGAGGAGCGCGCGCGCCGAGCAAACCTGAGGGGGCATGCCATGATGGGGTCACAACAGACCACCCCTACGCCGCCATCACGCGCTTCGCTGCTTTACACCGTTGTCTGGCTGCTGATGGGCGTCGTGGCGGCCGGCTACATCGTCACCATCGTGTCGTCACGCGGGCTGGCCGATGTCCGCCGTCCGGCACCCGTCGACATGATTGCGGCCCGGGAGGCGGCCGTGCGCCGTGACATGGATGCCCGGATTGGCAACCTACAGGCAGAGATCGCGGCGTTGCGGGCGGAGAATGCTGCACTCGAAGCCAAGGCCGATGCCCTCGCGCGCAGCCTGACCGCCGTGCGGGCCGCGCAGGACGCCGAGGCGGAAAAGGCCTACCCCGATGCGCGGCTTCCGGCCGTGAACGGACAAGGAGACGGACGGGGGACCGGGCAAACGGGCGCGCTCGGTACGCAGGGGTCAAACGGAACGAGGGCGCCGCAACAGGCGGCAGGCACGGCTGGAGATGCGCCGCAGGAGACCGCGGGCCGCACGCCATCGCCGAGCGAGCCGGATGCCGCCTGGAACCCCAACGGCAGCGCTGCGGCTGGACCCTCAGCGCCTGCGCCACGGCGCGCCCCAGCTCCGCCCAGCCGCAAGACGGGCTCGGCGGCATCCACCAGCGTTCCGAAGACGCGCCGGCAACAGACCAGCGCCATCGGCCGAGCTGCGCCCGGCGTCGCGGTCGGACAGCAAGATGCGGTTGTCAATCCGGTCGGTGAGATGATTGCGTCGACCGGCGGCTGGCTGGAGATCCCCGAGGATGTTGTGGCCACGCCGGACGAACGCCAGCCCGCGGCAAGCCGCTCATCCACACAGGTCCGCACCGTCGCACGGCGTCAACTGGGCGTGACCGCCGGCGGTTCTGACGCGGCCACAGCAACGCTTGCTCCCTCATCAACCCCGGTGATCGGCGGCTTTCAGGTGGTGAGCGCGGCAGAGGACGCCGGCAACCAGGCGCCGAGCCGCGGGCGGGCGGGCTATGGCGTGCTGGTCGCGCGGGGCACCAGCTATGAAAGCGTGCAGTTCAGCTGGAACCTGATGCGCAACCGGCATCGCCGGCTGCTCGGCCCCTTGTCTCCCAGCTATCCAACGGATGTCGCCAATCGGCTGACACCGTTTCAACTCGTCGTCGGTCCGTTGCGCACCGCGCGCGACGCTGAGGCTCTGTGTGCGAAGCTGGCTGTTGAGGGCGAGACCTGCGAAGTCACCCGCTTTGGCGGCTGATGGACGTCGGCAGATCGAAGTCATACCGCGCAGCCGAAGCCGGTGTGGGCGGTTGCAGGCCACGGGCCAGCGATCATCCAAATTGTCGGGCCAGCGCCCTGGCATAGCGTGTGAGGCGCTCGTCCGGCGCATCACCGATCAGGAGAAAGGCGTGGCGCTCGGTCCGCCAATCGACGCCATTCAAATCCAGCAGGCGCGATGATGTGAGAGCGGCTGGATCGGCCGGCCCGGGTTCGCCCCGCGCAAAAAGGCACAACGAGACGGCCCGGTTATCCTCGTCCAGAAATGCAATCTGCCCAAGCGCTTTGCCGTTGAACGACAAAAGTTGCGCCCGCTGCAGGGTCAAGCCGGGCGGGAAATCCAGCGCACCAAGATCAATATCGAGCGCGCCCGCCAATTGCGCGAGGCCAGCGGCTTGCGCCTCCGGCGTGACAGGCGCCGAGCGAAACGTCGAGGCAGCGTACAGACGCTGATAGATCGCAGCAGACATGCGCCAACCGGGCGCCTTTTGCGCGACAGGCGTTGCCTCGGCGGTCTGGCTTTGCACGGCTGTGCCGGGCGGAGACGTGATTGGGCGGTGGGCGGCCATCTGAATGAGAAACGGCTGAACGAGAACGCCAATCAAAACCCCAGCCGCACCAGCGAACGCCGCCGGCGGAAGCCAGCTGGAGCGCGTGCGCCCGGGTCCAGCCTCGCGCGCGTCACCGGTGCGGGTCCGTCCTCGGGACGGCGCCTTGCCCGCGCGCCGCGCGGCACCAGACCGTGACCAGCCGCCAGGGGCCGCCACCTCCGGTGCGCCGCTTACGCCTTCACCCGGCCCAGCCTCGGCGATGAATTGGATCGGCGGCGCGCTGGCGGCCATGATCTCGGCCTCACGCTCGAACATGGCCCTCAGCGCCGCGCACTGGTCGAGCACAGCGTGGTGGATGTCGCGTGCCTCCTGCGACTGGACAAGAATGTCGTCGACCTGAGCACGCGTGCCGGGATCCAGCGCGTTGTCAACGTACGCTTCAATCAATTCCTGAAAGCCGGGATCACTCGGCTGAGGCACGCCCTCGTTTGCACTGCGCATTGCCATCACATCCCATCCGTCATCTGCCGCACGGACGCACGTGCCCGGGACAGACGCGACATGACGGTGCCAATCGGCACATTTGTCAGTTCGGCTGCCTCGGCGTAACTCATCCCCTCCACCGCAACCAGAAACAGTGTCTCCCGCTGGTCCGCGCTCAGCGCATCCACAGCGTTTCGCACGTCCCGCAGAAGCAGGGGATCAGGCCCCTCCGGCGCTGCCGGCTCGTCCCACTGTGGGGCATCATCAATGCTGACCGTGCGCCACCTCTGCAGCCTGCGGCCCTCCTGGTAAAAGATGTTCCTCATAATCGCGAACAACCACGCCCGCCGCGGCGCGAGACCCCTCCACTGTTCCCAGCGCAGCAGAGCCCGACTGACCGTCTCCTGAACAAGATCGTTCGCATCATCGCTGGTTGCCGCCAGCGCGCGCGCATACCGGCGCAAACCTGCCAGCTCGGCCTCGATCAGTTGATTGCGATCGGACACGCCCACCTCGACACTGTCGCAGCCATTGGCCGACCCCTGATTGACGCCTCGGCCCGCGGTTTATTCCGCCGCTTGGTGTTGTTTTCCTGGTCAGGCGAGGCGCCCGCAAACGCCCACAAACCCCGAAGAACGCGACACCATAATCCGAACGCCTGAGATGACAGGCACGCAAAAAAGGGGCCGGCAAGACATGCCGCCCCCTCAATCACCCTGAAGTGTGCGCCCGTCAGCCGCCCGGACGCACGAACCCTGGCGTCTGTCACGCGAAAATCATGCCCGCGGTCCGCAGAGTGTCAAAGCGCCAGGACAGCGGAGTAGAGCACGCCGGACAGGATCGCTCCGGTAATGCCGAGCGCGAGATAGGTGAAGAACACCTCGCGCTTCACGATCGCGAACACCGCCGTCATAGCCGGGATAGACGTGACACCGCCAGCGACCACGAAGGCCATGCCGGCACCACCCGTCATGCCATGGTCCATAAGGCCAGAGACGAGGGCCGGTGCGGCCAGACCATTGAGGTAGGCCGGCGCGCCGACGAACGCGCTGATCACGATCGGCCACAGGCCCGGCCCGCCGACCACACTCGCGATGGTCTCCGCCGGAATATAACGCACCATGAGTGCCTCGATGGTGTAGGCCAGCGCCAGCCACTTCAGGAGGAAGAACGCATTGCTGCGCGCCTCGCGCCAGAAAACAGCAAGCCGTTCGCTCTCCTGCCAGAACTTCCAGACCGGCTGCCCGGAAAACGGCTTTGCCGCACCGCAGCACCCGCCCGACGACTTCCGCTCCAAAAGCACATCGGAGAAATAGCCCTGCCGCGTCGCCGCCAGCACTGCAAATCCCCCGATGAGGCCCAGACTGACCGCAGCAACGGTCTTGGCAACGGCAAACTGCCAGCCAAGCTCCCCCGCAGTGATCAGAAACACAGACGGGTCCATCAGTGGCGATGAGAGCCACAGGGCCATGACGGCGGCGAGCGGTGTGCCCACGGCAAGCAGGCCGGCGATGAACGGGATCACCTCGCACGAGCAGAAAGGTGCCAGACCGCCCACCAACGCGGCCAGCACAATCATCTGCGCCTCGTTGCCCTGAAAGGCCCGCGCAATCACGTGCTCAGCGCCGGATGCTTTGATGTAGGCCACGGCCCCCACGGCTGCGATCAGGTAAGGCGCTGTGTGGCCCAGAGCACCGATCGCAAACTGTAAGGTACCCGACAATTCACTCGGATCAACAAGGGCAAGTCCGGCGAAAATCGCAACAATCACCATCCAGACGCGGTCGATCCCCGTGAACCAGGAGAAATTGAGCCAGGAAAAATCGAGGCCGGTTTGTCGTGCGCCGCTGGCTGCACCTTTTGCATCGCCCGCGCGTGCCGCATCGGATGCAGCCGGCGGGCAACATCCAACCGACGGCGATTGACGTGCGGGCTGGGCAACTGATTGGCCCGAAAGAGGTTCAATGGGCGTGGCGTCGGCCGTGGTCATCTCTATTTTCCTCTCAGTGGTCGCGCCGAGTCCGCGACAAGAAAC
>CAZGNQ010000152.1:0-8657 GCA_964527285.1 uncultured Hyphomicrobiales bacterium
AGTAGACCGCGTGGAAACGCACGATGTCCTTGCCGATCACGTGCACATCGGCTGGCCAGTAGCGCTTGTAGGGCTCGCATTGCGTGTCGGGGAAACCAACGCCAGTGATGTAATTCGTCAGCGCGTCGACCCACACGTACATGACGTGGTTGTCCGTTCCCGGGACCTTGATGCCCCAGTCGAACGTGGTGCGCGAGACCGACAGATCCCGCAGCCCGCCGGAGACGAAGCTGACAACCTCGTTGCGCCGCTCCTTTGGGAGGATAAAGCCCGGGTTGGCCTCGTAATGGGCGAGGAGTTTATCCTGATAGGCTGACAGCCGGAAGAAGTAGGTCTCTTCCGTCGTCCATTCAACCGGCGTCCCTTGCGGACCGATGCGCTGACCGTCGTCTGAGACGGTCGTCTCGGCTTCGTCGTAGAACGCCTCGTCGCGCACCGAATACCATCCCTGGTAGGTGTCGAGGTAGATATCGCCGGCCTCCAACATCCGCTGCCAGATGGCTTGCGAGGAGGTATGGTGGCGCGGCTCGGACGTGCGAATGAAATCATCGTTGGAGCAATCGAGTTCGCGCACCATGGCTTCAAAACGCGCGGCATTCCGGTCAGCGAGATCGCGCGGCGAAATCCCCTCTTTGTCGGCCGTCTGTTTCATTTTCAGGCCGTGCTCATCGGTGCCCGTCAGAAAGAACACATCACGGCCATCGAGGCGCTGGAAACGCGCGAGCGCATCCGTTGCAATGGCCTCGTACGCATGCCCGATGTGCGGCGCACCATTCGGGTATGAAATGGCCGTTGTGATGTAGAAGGTTTTGCGGTCTGACATTGTGCTTCGCGGTTTTGATGATCCCGAGGACCGGACGGGCGACCACAGATCAGCGGCTGCGGGACCGATCATTCCTGTGGTCAGCGCACGTGCCCGGGCTGCCGCACCCGATCTGGTCTGCCACGATCACGTTCAGTCCCGACGCCTTCAGCAATGGATTGGCCAGACCAAGCCGGCACGCGCAACAAGTGTTCAGCGCGTCATCGCCAACGCGCCGCTGAGCCACATTTTTGAACAATTCGCGCCATCCGAACAGTGCGGTTCGCCACTTTGGAGCCGATTGCGCGGGCGCGCATGTGCCCCGCCAGTCACGTTGAAGCGGCGCTCATAACATCGCCGAACCGGTTATGCACGCATGCCAGATATGCGCCGATCGTCGGTGTCGCTGCCTCAGGAAGACAACTGAACCGTGCGTTCGGGCACCCACGCGATGCCCAGGCACACGAGGGCTCGGGCCCATCCACCATGGGCGCCATCGCAACGGCAATGCTGCGCTGCGAAAGGAACAGGGCATTCCCGTGTGCTGTGGCCACAGCTCCCCCAATCGTGCCCGCGCATCCACATCGGCACACATAGTTGCGGATCAGCGTGCTTGCGCGGCCTGGGTCAGAGCCTGAAACAGCTCAATGAAGTAGCTGCGGGGGTTGAGGTTGAGCGCCGCCACCTCGGCCTCATCGGCAAGACTTTGATGCATCACACTGGCCATGCGGCCGGGCACACCCGCGTCATTGGCATCGCGCAGGCGTGCTCGGATGTTCTTTGATACGGCCCGGCGGACAAGCTCCAAGGTCTCGCCCACGGCCGGATCGCTGCCCAAATGCGGCAGGCCATCCGCCAGTTGTGACACGCTGGCCCAATCGGTCCGCGGCAGCCCTTGAACGATCGACACGACACGGTTGGCGCGGACGAGCAGATCGCCGCTCAGCGCCGCCAGCGCGCGCCCTGTTGCCCCCCCACTCAAGCCCATGAGTTGCGGCCAGACGTCGGCACGCTCAATGGCGGTTGAGAGCTTTTTGTGCGCCGTGGCGTCGTCGACGCCTGCTACGGCCGCAGTCACGGCGGCCTGCAGGTCGTCCAAGTTGATTGGTGCGACGTGGACCGCTCGACAGCGTGAGCGGATCGTCGCCAAGAGCCGCCCGCGGTTGTGGCACACGAGCACAAAGAGACAGCGCGCCGGGGGTTCCTCAAGCGATTTAAGCAGGGCGTTGGCCGCCGATATCGTCATCTCGTCGACAGCATCGACGACGATGACCCGCCAGGCGTTCGCCTCCGCCGAATGCATCAAGAAGCCCTTGAGCGAGCGCACATCATCAACCCCGATGCTGCCCGCGTGGCGGCCGCGCTTGTCGTCCCAGGCCCGACGCATGATGAAAAGGCCAGGATGCGATCCCGCAGCGATCAGCCGGGCCGTGCGATCCGGGTCCTCGTTTGCAGCGAGCACATGCCGGGCCAGGCGATAAGCCAGTGTTGCCTTGCCCACGCCGTTCGGCCCGTGAAGCAGCAGGGCGTGGTGGAGTGCACCGGCATCAAACTGGGCCGTCAGTTCGCCCAGCAGAGGCCCATGGCCGTGGATCTGCGTTGTGTGTCGTGGATGGAGAAATGGCAGACGCCGATCGGCTTCGGGGGCCGCCTTCACCGGCTCGCCCGCCGCCGAGCCGTACGACTGGCGCTTGCGAGCGGTGCCCTTGGCGGATGGTTTGCGGGCCATGGGTGTCTGCTGTGTCCTGCGAAACGGCGAAGGGGCGGGATTGTGGCGGTTGCCCTGCGCCAGCGTCAATGCGCGCCGTGTGCTCAGGCGCTGACCTCGGGAAAGCGCTTGCCGACGCAATCCCAAACGCGCTCAGCCACTTCGATCACGCTGCCCTTGCCGTCAATGAGTGCGATGCGTTGAGGCTCGCGGTCTGCCAGTTGGCGAAACGCGTCGGCGACGGCGGCATGACGCTCCACCGGCCATGCTTCGAACGGATCAGGCAACGAATGGTAGGCCGAGAGCGGGGGTGACGAGGGCGGTGCCGACGAGGGCGGCGCGGCATCTCCAGTCACGTCTTCGGGCCTGTCGCCTTGCGCCTGCGCCGTTGACCGTTCCGACACGCGTTCGCGCGCCGCATCCACTGGGACGTCCAGCACCAGTGTGAGCTCGGGCACCAGTCCGCCGGTTGAGAAGCGGTCGAGCCAGGTCAATTCGTCGGCGGAAAACGCGCCTGAGAGGCCCTGATAAACCCGCGTTGAGTCGGTGAAGCGGTCGCACAACACCCATTTGCCAGCCTCAAGTGCTGGCGCGATCACACGGTCCACGTGATCGGCACGCGCTGCACAGAACGCGAGCAATTCCGCGCGCTGTGCGCGTTCCGGGCCGTCGGGGGACAGCAGCACGGCGCGCACGCGTTCCGCGAACGGCGAGCCTCCCGGCTCACGGGTGGTGACCACCTGCGACCGTCCCGCACGACCGTGCGCACGCAATCGTTCAGCAAGCTGCGCGATCTGGGTCGATTTGCCGGTGCCGTCAGCTCCCTCGAAGGTGATGAAGCGGCCCGCTCGGCTGGAACTGATCTGGTCAGCCACGTTCGCCTACAGGATCCAGCCGAACGCCAGATAGAGAAGTGCGTCGAAGCCCTGGCTGAAAACGCCGCCCTCCTCAATGTCCTGGGCGGCGTAGAGCGGCACCTCGCTGGTTGAATCCGGTGAGGTGGTCACCCGCAGTGTCGCCACCTGATCCCCACGGCGAATGGGTGGCTTGAGCGGTCCTTCGTAAACGACGGACGCCTTGAGGCGTGCCTTCGTCGCCGTGAAGCGCGGCAGCAGCACGCGCACCGGGCCGTTGCCCACCAGCGGCACGAACCATTGTGATCCGCCCCATACACGCGCTTCGGAGACCTCTTCCCCCTCATCGAACAGGCGGAACTCCTTGAAGCCCCGGATGCCCCATTCATAAAGGCGTTGCCCCTCGGCCTTGCGCTCACGCTTGGTCTTGAGCCCATTGATCACAAGCACGACCCGCCGGCCGCGCTGGATGCCGGAGGCCACGAGGCCGTAGCCCGCCTCTTTGATATAGCCGGTCTTGAGGCCGTCGACGCCGCCGTCCAGATAAATCAATGGATTTCGGTTGGTGAACTTGTAGCGCTTGTAGTTGAAACGCTTTTCCGCAAACAGCGGATAGTACTCGGGGTACTCCTGGATCAGGTGGATCGCCAGCAGCGCCAACTCGCGTGCCGTCATGAGTTGATCGGGGTGCGGCAGGCCGGTGGAATTGCCGAACGTTGCCTGCTTGAGGCCCAGCCTGCGCGCCTCCTGCGTCATCAGACGGGCAAAGGCGTCCTCGGTACCGGCCATGCCCTCCGCCACGACAATGCATGCATCGTTGCCGGACTGGATGATGATGCCCTTGATGATCTCGGAAAGCTTCTCGCGCGAGTTGAGTTTCAGGAACATCGATGACGTGCCGCTTGGCCCGCCGCCGCGTCGCCACGCATTCTCCGAGACGAAGAACTCGTCGTCGGGCTTGAGCTGCCCCTGTTTGAGCGCACGGAAGACCACAGCCAGGGTCATGAGTTTGCTCATGCTGGCTGGCGCCATCAACTCGTCAGCGTTCTTCTGGTAGAGAACGCCGCCGGTCTCGACGTCCATCATGAAGGCAAAATCGGCCTTGGTCTCGAACTTCTGGGCCTGGGCTGCCGGCGCAAACGCCGTCGCGAGCACTGTGACCGCGCAGAGCAGGGCGGCAACAACCTGCCCCGGTCGCAGGCACCCGAAGCCGCGATCCTGGCCAAGAACGGAGCGAGCGTGCGCGCACCGCACTGCATGAAACATGGACAAACCGCGCCTCCATCCCGTCGAGCGCAGCGCAGAAGTCCGATCACCACGCCGCAGCGAGGGAAACCTAACATGCCTTTGAGTGTGGCACGAGGGTGGGGCGCGGGCGAACAATCATTAAATCTTCGCCTTCACCCGCGCGTGATCTGCGCTGGTGCACCGATCAGGTGATGGATCCGTCAGTCATCCCTGATCGGACCCAAATGCTGCACCCGACCGTCTTTAGCGTCCGGCCGTAACCCCTGCACCGGGGGTTGTCTGAAGGCTGAACCGCTGGGCGAGCGTCGTTCCGACCGCTGCGCTGACCGGCAAAGATGCGCCGCGCAGGCCAGGACCAACCGGTGAAGGCGCTGACGCTGCGCGCGTCACGCCACGCGGGCGCACAGAGCCGAGTGCCGCCGTTCTCGCCCAAGGCTGGCTGACAAGATGGCGTCGCTCAAAGCTGTCGTCATGCTCAAGCGGCGCCGGCTTGACGAAGCGTACACGGACCTTCGCCGTGCCCTGCCCTTCAAAGCCAAGCAGTTGCGCGGCATAGCGCGACATGTCGATTTCGCGACCGTGGGCAAACGGACCCCGGTCGTTGACCCGCACCATAACCGTGCGTCCGTTTTCCAGGTTGGTCACCTCCACAATCGACGGCATGGGCAGGGTTGGATGGGCGGCGGTCAACGCCCACTGATCGTAAAGCTCGCCATTCGCTGTCTTTTTGCCGTGGAAACCGGGGCCATACCAGGACGCCGTGCCGACCGCGTTGTAGGTGGCGTCGACCCGCGGATGGTACCATTTGCCCGCGATCTTGTAGGGTTTGCCTACCTTGCGCACGCCTTTGACACGGGCCAAGCGCGGGCGGCTGGGTGCGGCCTTTACGGTGACAGGCTCCGCCACGGGCTCAAGCTGGGCAATGTCCGCTGAGGCCAGCGTCAGACCGACGGCCTGTTTGGGCTGGTTCTGCGCACACCCCGCGATCACAAGCGCCGCGCCGACAGCCATCGCCCGCGGCACGGCCCGTTGCGCCACCTGCAGCCAGAATTTCATCATGCCGTCTGCCCCGTTCAGCCCCGACGCCAACCATGGACGATTCGCACCCGGACGCTGAACACCACGGCCCCGGCTGCCACACGAGACGTCGCGGAACACGGAGGCGATTTGTGGCTGAATTGACGGCAATCCACGCTTGGGCATCGGTACGCTTACCTTGTCACTGACTGCTGCAAGGGCACTGCGGCCAGCGCCACGCCCCCTCGCTTGGCGTGCAAGATCGACCGACCGCCTTAGTTTTGGGTAAACTTACTGAGAATTTGATCGGCTTTTTGCTCAAACGGCGTGTGCATCGTGCACGCCTGCGATGTGGCGCCGCACGGTTGTGCTCGCCCGTGCCGCGTCTTGCTGCGGACGCGAACTGGCGCGCGATGCAATCACTTTGCCGTTGGAACGCGCGTCCAGGCGGGCTGCCCGTCTTTGGTCACGTTGCGGCGCAGCGAACCACTCACTAGAACTTGGGCACTTTTAAAGCGCCTGCGGCCATCCCGCTGGTGCCACCGCCACTTGCCGAGGAGCGCTACAGCCATGCAGGACAGACCCACCACTGCAACGTCCGCGACGGTCAGCGTTGATGGCCAAACGGTTGATCTGCCCACCCGCGAGGGCACACTCGGCCCGGCGGTCGTGGACATTTCCAAATACTACCAGCAGACCGGCACGTTCACCTACGATCCCGGCTTCACGTCCACGGCAAGCTGCGAATCAAAAATCACCTTCATCGACGGCGATAAGGGCCAGCTCCTTTATCGCGGCTACCCGATCGATGAGTTGGCGGAAAACGGCAGCTTCCTGGAGACCTGCTATCTGCTGCTCTACGGCGACCTGCCGAACGAAGCCCAGTACAAGGACTTCAAGCAGCGTGTGACGTACCAAACCATGCTGCATGAGCAGATGAACCGGTTCTACACCGGCTTCCGCCGCGATGCGCACCCGATGGCCATCATGGTTGGCGTGGTCGGCGCCCTGTCGGCGTTTTATCACGACTCCACAGACATCCTTGATTCCGAGCAGCGCATGATCGCCAGCCTGCGCATGATCGCCAAGATGCCGACCATCGCAGCCATGGCGTACAAGTATTCCGTTGGCCAGCCGTTTATCTACCCGCGCAACGACCTCGATTACGCATCGAACTTCCTGCACATGTGCTTTGCTGTTCCGTGCGAGCCCTATCAGCTCAATCCGGTTCTGGCGCAGGCCATGGACAAGATCTTCGTTCTGCACGCTGACCATGAGCAAAACGCTTCGACGTCGACGGTCCGCTTGGCCGGTTCGTCAGGCGCCAACCCATTCGCCTGCATTGCTGCCGGTATCGCCTGTCTGTGGGGCCCCGCCCATGGCGGCGCAAACGAGGCCGCATTGAAGATGCTGCAGGAGATCGGGACGGTCGATAACATCCCGGAGTACATTCGCCGGGCCAAGGACAAATCCGATCCGTTCCGCTTGATGGGCTTTGGGCACCGCGTTTACAAAAACTACGACCCGCGTGCCAAGGTCATGCGGACGACCTGCCATGAAGTGCTGCAGACCGTGGGGATCAACAACGACCCGCTGCTCTCGGTTGCCATGGAACTGGAAAAGATTGCGCTGGAAGACGAATACTTCGCGGAAAAGAAGTTGTATCCCAACATCGACTTCTATTCCGGCATCACACTGAAAGCGATGGGTTTCCCGACGGAAATGTTCACAGTGCTCTTTGCGCTGGCACGCACAGTGGGGTGGATTGCCCAGTGGCAGGAAATGATCGAGGACCCGGAACAGCGCATCGGGCGGCCGCGTCAGTTGTATACTGGCCCGGCGGAGCGCCATTACGTGCCGCTCGCCAGCCGTGAAGCCTGCCCCTCAGAACATGCGCCGTTGCCCATTCCGGCCGCAACAACGTTCTGACGCAGGCGTCGGCGGCCCCAACCAACAGAAAGCCCGGCATGCCGTGTGCCGGGCTTTTTTGTTGGTCTGTCTCACTCACGGTCGCGGTGCGATCACACACGTTGCCAGGGCGCCGCACGCCGCAACGGACTTCAGCGCCGTGCCGATGATCTTGAAACGTGCCTTGCGGCAGGCCGGCGTCAAAAATGTCTCTCGGCAATCGCTCCGGCATTCGCGTTTGTCCTGACGCACTTCACGCTTGCAGCTCCGCTTTTCCCCGCGGCAGCTCCGGCGGCACTTTCTGAAATCGCGCCCGCGGCCGAATTTGCTACGGCATTGCGATTTGCATTGCGATTTGCCGCCGCGACAAACACTGGCTGCCTCGCGCTTCACGGAGCGGCAGGTTTGCCGGCATTTGCGGACGCCTCTGCACTTTTGAATGATGCTGGCGGTGCCCTTTCCCGTTTTTGCAGCCGACTTCGCGCAAGATGTCACGAGCTGCGTGCACGATGCAGCGTGTGCAGGCTCGGCTGCAACTCCGCCGAGGTAGAGACTGGCGACAGCAAAAAACGCGAACACAAGGGCATGCCGCCCAAGAGCAATGGGGCTGGCTGATGTTGGGCTCGGGATGCCTGCATTGACGGCAGAGTAAGGGCGGGGCATTTTTTTGTCCTGGGCTTGGCGTCCCATAATCGACGCCTGGTTGACCGGTTGACGCGACGGCGTAGGTTGCGTTCGCGTTGCCGGTCCAATGGAGCCGCCAAGACCTGAAATTGGGCGTAGACAGCCGAATTGAACCGAAGCCCGGGCAATTGAGGCCAGGTTTCTTTTTTGATGTCCGAGGGAATATTTGAGTGACGGGCTGAATTCAGCCCTTCCGCCAGTGCTCAATGGGTGCTGCCTACGGCGCTGGCGCGGATGCCGGGCAATACAGAATATTTTTTGCAGAATGCTTGGAATAAATTTGGTTTTGCGAAAACGCGTGCAGCTTGCCGTTTTATCAGGGCAAATGCCTGAAGCCCCGCACTGGGCTGGGCATGGGTCAGATCCGATTGCGCTCCGGATGATCCCACCTGAAGTGGGCGAACTCTAGGAACGCTCGCGCCAGCCCCAATCCTCG
>CAZGNQ010000153.1:0-8615 GCA_964527285.1 uncultured Hyphomicrobiales bacterium
ACTCGAACTTGTCGACCGCCTTCATCAGGCCGATGTTGCCTTCCTGGATCAGGTCCAGGAATTGCAGGCCGCGGTTGGTGTATTTCTTCGCAATGGAAATCACCAAGCGCAGATTGGCCTCGACCATCTCCTTTTTGGCGATCCGGGCTTCACGCTCGCCCTTCTGCACGTTGCGGACGATGCGCCGGAATTCGGCAATCTCCAGTCCGGTCTGCTCGGCCAGCCGACGGATCTCGCTGCGCAGGTCCTCAACAGTGTCGCGCTCACGATCGATGAAGCGACCCCAAGCCTTTGTACCCTCGTCGGACATGCGGTCCAGCCAGCCCTGGTCCAGTTCGCTCCCCTGGTAGGCGTCGGCAAAGGCCTTGCGGGAAATGCCGTACGTGTCCGCGAGCCGGGCCATGCGCCCTTCATAGCCCATCAGCTTCTTGTTCACCGCGTAGAGCTGCTCGACCAGCGATTCGATGCGGTTGTTGTTGAGGCTCAGGCTCTTGACGTCGGCCACAATATCATCGCGCAGCTTGGCGTAGCGCTTTTCCTTTTGCGGCGTGAGGTCCGCGTCGGTCAGCTTGAGCTGGACCAACTCGTCCTGCAGCTTGCGCAGCTTTTTGTAGTTGGCCGCGATGTTCTCGAACGTGGCGAGCACCTTGGGCTTGAGCTCGGCCTCCATGGCGGCGAGGGAAATGCCCGCGTCAAAGTCCTCGTCGTCTTCGTCCTCGTCGGTACCGGCTGGCACGTCGCCGTTGGGCTGGGCAACGCGCGGCGGGCCACCGTGACCGTTGGCGGGCATCGGCGGATTGATCACAACGCCGTTTGCGTCCGTCGCTCCGTTGGCGGCACCGTTCGGCTTGGCATCCTCAGCACCGCTCTCGCCCTCGGCATCGTCGTCACCGTCCTGGCCGTCATTGGCGGCCGTATCGCCAAACTGCTTTTCGGGCCCCTCGTACGTTGCCTCGAGATCAATAATGTCCCGCAGGAGGATTTTGCCCTCAAGCAGTTCATCGTGCCAAATGATGATGGCCTTGAAGGTGAGCGGTGATTCGCAAAGGCCCGCGATCATCGCCTCGCGCCCAGCCTCAATGCGCTTGGCGATGGCGATCTCGCCTTCGCGCGAGAGAAGCTCAACCGAGCCCATTTCGCGCAGATACATGCGCACCGGGTCATCGGTGCGGTCGTTGCCTTCGGAGCGGGTGGTGGTGCGCGCCGCTGCGCCGCCCGTGGCAACCACCGCCGTCTCGGTGGACGCGGGCGCAGCCGCCTCTTCCTCAGCCTCTTCGCTGTCGACGACGTTGATGCCCATGTCTGAGAACATGGACATGATGTCTTCGATCTTTTCCGACGACACCTCGTCGGACGGCAGGACTTCGTTCAACTCATCGTAGGTGACGTATCCGCGCTGCTTGGCCGTTTTGATCAGCCGTTTGACGGCCTGATCCGACATGTCGATGAGCGGCGCGTCAGCGTTGTCGTTGGCCGCCTCGTTTTGGGTTTCCGGCTTTGCAGTTTGCGCGTTTGCCATTCACATGCTCCCAGATCGCCACCCCGCGGCGCGTGCATCGGGTGGGCCAATGCGTGTCCCAGAGCGCCAAGGGCACACGGTCACGCTGTTGCGATCGTCAATGTGGCGCGGTCATAACCGAATTCCCCGCACGGTGCTGCGCTGGCTCACGGGCCATCACAGCGTCGTCCATGGCTGCCGAGGTGGCATCAGAACGGATCACAAGGCTGCGTCCCCGCTCAATGCATCGGCTTGGCGCTGGCAGGCCTCCTGGAGGGCGGCCTGAAGTGCGAGAATTTCAGTGAGTACCGCGTCGTCCCCGTTTCGCTCATAATCGCGTGTTGCGTCCGCAATTGACCGGCGCAACGCATCAATTCGAAAATCGTCAAGCAGCAGCGCCCAGGTGCGACGCGCGAGCTCCGGGTTGATATTTGAGCGCTGACACAGTGGGTCATCACGCTGGGGGGACGCGGAGCAGGCAGAGGCAGACAATTCGGACGGCTGTGAGCCCATGAAGTCATGTGCCTCGCCGTCACTGTCAAGGGTCTGGTCGTCCATATATTTATCGAGGATGCACTGAATGGCGGCCTTTGGCTCTTCATGCACCAGTTCCAGCGCCGCAACGGTGTCCAACTCGTCGTCCAGCAGCCAGATATTGGCACTGAGGTGCTCGACAAGCGCCGTCTCAATCTGAAGGCGCGGATCGCTCTGCGCCGCGACAACCGGTGAAACAAGCGTTTCAGCGGCCGGTGCCGTCAGCATAGCTGGCGCACCGGCTGGACCGCGCGCACGGCCACCGCGTCCACCTTCGCCAGCGCGGGGGCGCGGGGGCCGCCACGCTGCGCCCCCCTTGGCGTTGCCAGCGCCATGACCGTTGCCAGCGCCATGGTCACGGCGTGCGGGTTCGCGGCTGCGGCCGTCCTGCCAGATGCGTTCCTTCAGCGCGTGCATGTATTCCGCCTGCACACTCGCATCGCGGATCTGCTGCGCCAGCCCGAGGATCGTGGCCCGCGCCTGGGCGCGGCGCTCTGGCGTTGCGCGGTTCTGGGCAACCCACTCCTTTTGCCACAACACATCGATCAGCGGTTGGGCCTCGTCGAGCACCGCCCGCAGCGCCTCCGGGCCCTGCGCGCGCAACAGGTCATCGGGATCGAGCCCGTCGGGCAGGAAGGCGAATTGCAGGCTGCGCCCAGGCTCAAGGTGTTCAAGTGCAGTTTCAACAGCGCGGTGCGCGGCTTTCTTGCCGGCGCCGTCACCGTCAAAGCACAGGATCGGCTCGTCCACGAAACGCCACAGCGTTGCCATCTGCGCCGGCGTCAGCGCTGTCCCAAGCGGCGCGACGGCGTAGGGAAATCCGGCTTGCCAGAGTGCGACCACATCCATGTAGCCCTCGCAAACCACCAGCCTGTCGGCGTCGTGAGCCGGCTTGCGGGCCGCGTGGGCGTTATACAGCACGCCGCCTTTGTGGAAGACCGGCGTCTCGGGCGAGTTGAGGTACTTGGCCGGGTGGCTTGCATCGAGAATGCGCCCACCAAAGGCGATCACCTCGCCGCGCAAATCAGCAATGGGAAACATGAGGCGCGACCGGAAGCGGTCATAGGGCTCGTCGATATCATCGCCTGCGATCACCAGCCCGGCGCGCGCAAGTTCGGTGTCGCTGAAGCCTTTGGCGCGCAAGTGTCCGCGCAGTGCCTGGCGTTGGGCAGGCGCAACGCCGAGCCGGAATTGCGCCACCGCGTCCCGGCTGACACCGCGGCGCTCCAGGTAGGCGCGGGCCGCCGCTGCGTCCGGCGACGCCCCCGCCAGCGTATCCTGGAAGAACGCCGCCGCCGCTTCACATGCGGCCAGCAGTCGGGCGCGTTCGCTTTCGCGCTCAGCGTCGCGCGGCGTCTGGCGCGGCAGGTCCACGCCGGCACGCTCGGCCATCTGCTCGACGGCCTCGTTGAAGGTCAGCCCCTCGATCTTCATGAGGAACGCGAAAATGTCGCCATGCTCGCCAGTGGCAAAGCAATGGTAGAAACCCTTGGCATCGTTGATCGTGAACGATGGTGTCTTTTCCGCCTTGAACGGCGACAGGCCCACGTATTCCCGGCCCTGTTTCTTGAGACGCACGCTGCGCGAGACCACGTCCGACACCGGAACGCGGGCGCGCAACTCGTCCAGAAAGTCCTTTGGAAATCGCATCGTTTTCGACCGGCTTTCGGTGATGCGCGAGACGCCCTGCGGCGCGAGAATCGTTAACCGAATGGTTTGCGACATTGCCCGGAGACACAATCCGGCAGATGCGGGGCGCGTCACCCATGGTCACAAGCTGTGGGAAATGAGGACGCCGCGCCCTCATGACACGGCGCTGTCGGCAGCACCGTGACGCCGCAGACGGCCGCGCCAGAGCCTGGCGTGGGGCCGAGCCGGGGGGCCGGGCCGGGGCGAGGCGGGGTGCCGGAGAGTGGGCGGAAGCGGGGGCGGGACCGGCGTCCGTCAGCCCGCGCCGAGACGCTGCTTCACGATGGAGCTGGCTTTTGAGAAATCCATCTGGCCCGCGTAGCGCTCTTTGAGGTGGGACATCGTGCGTCCCATGTCCTTCAGACCCTGGCAGTCGAGATCGGTCAGGGCCTGGTCAACCGCCATTTCCAGCTCAGCGCCTTCCAGTTGACGCGGCATGAATTCCTCAATGACCGCGATCTCCTCGCGCTCCTGTTCCGCCAGTTCAATGCGGCCCGCGTCCTCGTAGGTCTGAGCTGATTCCCGGCGTTGCTTGATCATGCGCGACAGCACCTCAAGGATCTCCGCGTCCCCGACACGGCCGTCGCTCGTGCCGCGCGCAGCAATGTCGCGGTCCTTCAAGGCGGCGGTGATCAGCCTCAGCGTGGCAAGGCGCGTCTTGTCGCCCGCCTTCATGGCGTCTTTCATGGCCGTGTTGATCTGTTCGCGCATGGTGATGTGTCCTTGCCGCCGGGCCTTTCAGATAGTCTGATTTGGGCTGCAATTGAACCGGGCGGCCACTGCGTCGACGAACTCATTGCCTGAGATGCCAGCTCCGCGCCTTGCGTCCCTGGCGTGCACCGTCACCCGACAACCGTTGCGCACGCTCGAACGTCTGCATTCCGGCGCCGCCTTGCCACGTGAAAAAGTGTCGGGCCGGCGAACGCTTGAATTCCGCCGGGTGATGCCCCAAACGGTGCCAAATCCTGTGCACCGCTTCGGCCGCGTTTGAAACCGCCGGGGCGACGCGGCCAGCCCGAGCAAGACCGATCATGCCCAGCCTCCCGACCGACGCCGACGCCTTGAGCGATGGTGACGATCTCTCGCGCGCGACCGACGGTGCGCCCGACCGGACACCGGACGCCGCAAACACCTTGGCCGCGGACGCCACGCCCGCGCCATGGCCCACCGACGACACGGCCACCGGCGCCGCCGCGGGTTGTACCGGCGCGCTCATACTCGCTGATGGCTCCATCTTCTACGGCCAGGGCCTCGGCAAGATCGGCGCGGCGGCCGGCGAGGTGTGCTTCAACACCGCGATGACCGGCTATCAAGAGGTCCTCACCGACACCTCATATGCCGATCAGATCGTCACATTCACGTTTCCGCACATCGGCAATGTGGGGACGAACGCTGAAGATCTCGAGACCGTCAGCCCGGAGCGTTCATCCGGCGTGCGGGGCTGCGTGTTGCGTGCCGACGTGACCCGCCCGTCCAACTACCGGGCCACCAGCCACCTGGATGACTGGCTGCGCTCTGCTGACATCATCGCGGTTGCAGGCATCGACACGCGTGCGCTCACCGTCCGGATCCGCGAGACCGGGCTTCAGAACGCCGTCATCGTGCACAGCCCAACGGCGGGCTTCGACGTGGCTGACCTGCGCGCCACCCTGGCCGCATGGCCCGGCATCGACGGCGCGGATCTCGCAACGCCAGCCTCAACGACCGACAGCTTTGCCTGGCACGGTGGTCCATGGGCCTGGCGGGACGACGCCGGTCTGCAAGCGTCCGCCGAGCCGGCCCGACACGCGCCATCCGACACCCAGTTGCACGTCGTCGCGCTGGATTTCGGCCTCAAAGGCAACATCCTGCGCCGGCTGGCAGCCATTGGCGCCCGGGTCACCGTGGTGCCGGCCACCACCACATTAGAGGACATTCTGGCGCTTGAGCCCGACGGCGTGTTCCTGTCGAACGGCCCTGGCGATCCGGCCGCCACCGGCGCCCGCGTCCTGCCCACCATCTCCAAGCTGATTGACAGCGGCACGCCTATGTTCGGCATCTGTCTTGGCCATCAGATGATCGCCCTGGCGCTCGGCGCTCGCACGGTGAAGATGCACCAGGGGCATCATGGCGCGAACCACCCGGTGCATGACTTCACGACCGGCAAGGTGGAAATCACATCCATGAACCATGGCTTCGCGGTCGATGCCGACAGCCTGCCGGAGCGCGCAGAGGTGACCCACCAGAGCCTGTTCGATGGCAGCAATTGCGGGCTGAGACTGAAGGACCGGCCGGTGTTTTCTGTGCAGCACCACCCGGAGGCCTCTCCCGGTCCGCAGGACAGCCACTACCTGTTTGAACGGTTTGCCGAGGCGATGCGCACGGCCAAGGCGGAGCGTGAAGCGGGGCACCGGGACGGCTGACCGGTGTTCTCTCCGGGAGGGCGTGCGCTGCGCGGAACCGGTAATGATCCGGCGTCGTAAATCTCAAGTCACTCACCTCGGGACCGCCGCTCATGACCCTCACAACGCAACGCCGCGCGATGCTTGCCAGCCTTGCCATTTGCGCGTGCCTCGTGCTGGCCGCTTTGGCCGCTGCGCCCTCAGCCCACGCTCAGAACCAGGCGCAGGGCACGCCGGCGGACACGGCGCTGGACGCCCTTGCTCTCAACGCGACGGTCGTCCTGCGCACCTCGGACGCCACGTGGCTCCCCGTAGCCGATGCGCTCGCCGAGATGGCCCGCGCCGACATCCTGTTGTTGGGTGAATTCCACGACAATCCAGCGCACCACGAGGCACAAGCGCTCGCGCTTGACGCCTGGGCCAAGGTCAACGCGCCAGAGCGCTCCAATGGGACTGAGCCAGGCCGTCTGGGCGTCGCCATGGAAATGCTGGCGCCTGAGATCGCCGAGACGGTGGATGCCGTGAACCGGGAGATCGCAAATGCCGTCTCGTCGGACGACCGCAAGGGCCTGCTTGACGGCCTTGGCGAGCGGCTGACCTGGGAAAAGCGCGGCTGGCCACAGTTTGCCACCTACCGGCCGATCTTCGAGACGATCACAGCCCACAAACTGCGCCTGTTGCCCGCCAATGCGCCGCGCGAGCTGATGGGAACGATCATGCGCGGCAGCGGCTCGCAGGCGCCTGGCCCACTCGCCATCGCGCCGCGGCTGATCGACGTGCTCGCCACGGAGTTGCCGTCGGCTGCCGACGCGAGCCTGATGGACGACCTCTACGAAGGGCACTGCAAGCTCTTATCGCGGGAGATGCTGGCGCCGATGCAAGGCGCGCAACGCCTGCGTGATGCCAAGATTGCCGAGGCCGTTCTGTCGACCGGCAGGCGGGTGGCGCTGATTGCGGGCAACGGACATGTCCGGGCGGATTACGGCGTGCCGTGGTATCTCGCACAACTGGCGCCCGGCCGAACCGTTACAAACGTCATGCTGGGCGAGCACGCGGGCGGCATTGAAGCGCTGCAGGCGGACACGCGGGCTGAAGATTGGCCGGCGGATTACGTGTGGTTCACTGGCGTGGCCGAGCGTACGGAGAATGAGTGCGACAAGCTGCGCGAGCGCTTTTCCAAGAAGGGTTAGGCCCGGCCTCAAGCAGGAGCTTCACCGGGATGCGCTGCTCGTGACACAAGCACGAGAGCTGAAACGACAAAGGCGCACGGTTCCCCGTGCGCCTTTTGTCCGTTCATCCAGGGTGTGAACCTAGTGCTTGGCCACGACGGGGCGCGGCGTCTCAACTGCCACGTCCTTGGCCTCGCGCAGCTCCGGGGTGCCTTCGCTTTGGCCGATGCGGCCATGGCTGTGGAGCATCCCGCGCTCGGCGGACACCTGGGTCTTCGTTTTCAGTGCGTCCTCGGTGTGAACCATGGCTGCACGGAACAACAACATCATCGATTGCATCTGAACCTCCGTAAAAGGGTGATGGCGGGGAGGTCAGTGCGGACGATGCCGCTGATCGAGATATAGTCATATAACTGTCATACACAAGGGGCGATCCGTCGGGGCTGTGGGCAAAACGCCGACCCACTCCGCCGTCCGGCCGGTCGTGCGGCAACGATCTTGGATGATTTGGGAGGCACTCATGGCGCTGATACGTCCGACCGACGCGGTGCTCCGGGCGCGCTCGAAATGGCGCTGGCATGGTCAGGAGCGCCCTGCGTTTGCGGATGCACCGGCACCGGGCCAGCGCTCCGTGTGGGACTTCCCGCGCCCGCCGCGCCTTGAGCCCGCCGGCGCCCCCGTGCGCGTTGCAATGGCCGACGGAACACCGATTGCGGAAACGGCGCGCGCCGTTGCTGTGCTGGAGACCGCGGGCGCCCCAACCTACTACGTCCCGCCGGATGATGTGGCCGGCGAGGCGCTCACGCGCACCGGTGATACGTTCCATTGCGAATGGAAGGGCCTGTCCGATGAAGTGTCGGCGGGCACGGGCGGCGCGCGTGTGCAGCGGGCCGGCTGGGTGCTGACGGAAGTTTATGAGGAGTTCGAGGCTCTGGCAGGCTGGTACGCCTTCTACCCGCAGGAGCTGGCCTGTTTTGTCGGCGGAGAGCGCGCAACGTCCCAGCCAGGGGGCTATTATGGCGGATGGGTCACGGCAGACCTCGCCGGCCCCATCAAAGGCGCACCCGGCAGCGGGGGCTGGTGAAAAGCAGTGCGCTGGCTTTTTTGTAACAAGCGCTGCGCGCTTGGTTCCTCCGCAACGCGGCGGGCCACAGTCGCGGCCTCAGCGTCGCTGCGCTCGCTGAAGTGGAAGCCCTAACCAAGGGAGAGCCTGAATTCAGCACTCCACTAGGCAGCGCAGCGTAGGCGCCGACTGGCGCCCGGCGCTTTGCGCCGGAAAACAAAAAAGGGCAGCGTAGCGTAGGCGGCGACTGCCGCCCGCGGCTTGGCCGCGAACAACAAAAA
>CAZGNQ010000154.1:0-8604 GCA_964527285.1 uncultured Hyphomicrobiales bacterium
GATCCCACCTGAAGCGGGCGAACTCTAAGAACCCTCGCGCCAGCCCCAATCCGCCCGTGCCCAGGCCTGATAGCGCGGCGTCGCGTCCTTCATCCGGTCCCACAGCAGCGCCATCCGGTCGATGAACCAGACCTTGCTGAGCACCGCGGCGTGCCATGAAACGAACGCCAGCCAGAACTCTCCGATCCAGAAGCCGAAGGCTGTAAATCCTGCAAAGACCGCAGCGATGACGGTGGTGAGGTGGCCGATGAATACGAACTCGTGCGGCACCGGCACTGATTTGCGGTTGAGGAAAACCCGTTCCCCCAGCACAGCACGCGTCGCCCAGGCATCTGCCGTTTGCGGTGGTGCAACCAGGCGCGGGTTGAGCCACATCCAGACCAGTACCGCACCGATCGGGACGAGGGCCCACCACCCGATCCAGAAGCCGCTCCACAATGCAAGGAACACCACGGGCGCGCTGAAAATGCGGCTGTAGCCGCTGATGGGGTGCGCATGGCGTGCCCAGGTGGCATCGTCCATGCCCATAAGACGTTCAGCACCCTTGTAGATGTCCACCGAGCCGCTCCTGTCGTGCGCGCTTTGCGGATTGCCCGAAACGCTTCTCGAACAACCCGGTCATCGGTTCTATAGTCTGCGGCGGCGGTGCCGACACACGGGCGGCATGGAACAGTCACCCGTTGCAACGCACGGTGGCCATCATTGAGGGCCCAATCATGACATCCCCCAGCGTTGTTTTCGACCACATCGCCGTCGGCGCGTCCGACCTTGAAGCTGGACGCGCCTGGGCGCGTGAAACCTGCGGCATCGATATCCCCGACGGCGGGCGCCATCCGCGAATGGGCACCCACAATCTGTTGACCCGCCTTTCGCCGACGACCTTTTTCGAGATCATCGCGGTCGATCCCGGACACCCGGGCCCCGCGCGTCCACGCTGGTTCGGGCTCGATCAGCCTGGCACGCGTGCCGCGTTGGCGCAGGGCCCGTGCCTGCTGGCGTGGCTCGTTGGCACGACGGACATCGATGCCACGCTGCAGTCTGCCCGGACTTGCCGCGCGGATCTTGGAGTGGCGCTCGCCATGTCGCGCGGGGATTTGCACTGGCGTTTTGCGGTGCGTCCCGACGGCAGCATCCCTGTTGGCGGTGTGCTGCCGATCCCGCTGGAATGGCCACAGGGCATGGCGCACCCGGCGGCCGGCATGGCCGATTGCGGCGTACGGTTTGAGGGCCTTGAACTGGTCCATCCCCAGCCGGATGACATGAACGCGGCACTTTCCGCCATGGGTGCGGGGGACATTACAACGGTCCGTCAGGCCGCTGGAGCGGCGGTGACCGTTCAACTCAGGCGTCCAGACGGCATTGAGGTGCGTTTGCGCACGCCGTCTGAATGACAGCGTCGCGTTTCAGCCGAACCTCGCTCCAGCGCCGGGCGTCCGCGGCAGATCCGGCGCACTTGGCATCAAATAGCGCTCCACCACATCTGCCGCAGCGCGGGTCGGGCTGTTTCCCGGCACAGCGATCCGATCCGCAATCCGTGCCAGCGCCTCCAGCTGCGAGGCGCGTTCAGGACTGTCATGGTCAAGCAGCGGGCCAAGCGCGCCACTGAGCTGCCCCGGCTCGCAGGCTTCGACCATCAATTCAGGAAAAGCTTTTTCTCCCAGGACAAGATTGGCCAGCGCGAACATGTCCGTCTTGACGAGGAACCGCAGTTGGCGGGCAAATGCATCCACGTCGTAGCTGACCACCATCGGGCAGCCCGCAGCGGCCAACTCCAGCGTGACCGTGCCTGACGCAGCAAGTGCCGCGTCCGCAGCACGAAAGGCAGCGAATTTTTCTCCCTCATCACTCAGCGTCACGATGGGGCATGAAGCTTTTGAAAATGTCTCGCGCACCGCATCGGCAACACCCGGCACCGTCGGCAGGAACACGAAGAGCGGGCCCGCCGCCGCAAGCCGATCGATCGTTTCGCGGAAGCGCTCGCCAAGCCGCATGACCTCACTCATGCGGCTGCCGGGCAGGACGACGAGCACACGCGCGTCGCGCGGCACGCCGTGCCTGGCGCGCAGGACAAAGGGGTCCTGCTGTCCGATCCAATCCAAACGCTCAACCAGCGGGTGCCCGACGTAGGTGCACGGCGGCCCGCCCAGCCTGGCGTGGGCGTCCGGCTCAAACGGCAGAAGCGCCAGCAGATGATCCACGTAGGGCGCCATCTTTTTCGCCCTGCCGGGACGCCAGGCCCACACCGTGGGGGAGACATAATCGATGATCGGAACCTCGGGGCGTCGCTTGCGCACGCGCTTTGCAATCGGGTGGGTGAACTCTGGACTGTCGACGATGACCAGCAGGTCCGGCTCATGCTCCAGCACGTGGTCGACGGCGGAATAAACGCGCGCAACGAGCCGCGGCAGGGCCTTGAGGATTGCCACCGGCCCCATGACCGCCACGTCAGCCAAAGGGTAAAGCGACGTGAGGCCCGCCGCTTCCATGTCCGGCCCGCCAACGCCGGCCCAGCGCAGCGGATGCTGGCCGCGCGCAGCGGCCCGCGCGTTCATCTCCGCCATGAGCTTGCCGGCCAGTCGGTCCCCGGAATGCTCGCCCGCGATGATGGCGATGCGTAAGCTGCGGCCCTCTGGTGTTTCCATGGGTTTATACTCCACGCGCCGGCCAAGCGCCCCAGGCCGCACCGTTCAGCACGACGGGCCTGCGGGCATTGCCTGCCGCGGCCTCTCAGCCCATGCCGTAGAGGAACAGGCCCGCCGCGTCCGCTGCCTCAATGGTCCGCTGCTTATCTGCCATGAGAACATGACCGGATGACAACCCAATGCCGGCCAACCCCGCTGCGGCAGCCTTGGCAATGGTCGCCGGCCCGATGACCGGCATATCGACCCGCAATTCCTGGCCTGGCTTTGGCCCCTTGTAGAAAACACCAATGCGGCGGCGCAGCATGCCGCCGCCCCACGGCCGCAGTTCAGCACACCGGCTCAACATCCGGTCGGTGCCCTCGGCCGCTTCAACAGCGAGGACATAATCGCGCGCAACGACGGCGCCCTGGCCGACGTCCAGTAGCCCCAGCGCATCGACGACGCAGCGCGCTTTATCGAGGTCCTTGAGGTCTGCCTTGCTGGGCTCACGCCGCCCCAGTGCACCGGCGCCGGCCAGCAGCGCGGGCGCCACCTCGTGCGCGCCGACGACGGTCAGCCCTTTGTCCTCAAAAAACCGTATGACGTTGCCAAGCAGCGTGTTGTCGCCACCAATCGTCAACTCCAGCACGCGTGGCAGGTTTGTGAAGAAGCCGAGATCCACTTTGAGCGCCCGCAGATCGGGACGCGTGACACCGCCGATGATCACCAGCCGCGCGCAACCCTGCGAGCGCAGCGCATCGATCATGCTGCCGACCTGCCCGATGGACACGCGTGTGTGCTGGAAGTCTGTCAGCGTGGGGCCGGCCTGATCGATTGGCGGTTCTTCCAGCGCAACAATGTAGGGATCGTTGCCGCTGTCACGTGCGGCGGCCGCCACTTCAAGCGGCAGACCGCCATTGCCAGCGAGGACTCCAAGGCGCCCCTCAGCCCGGCCGGCAGCGCCGCCATGGGCATCATCGCTCCCACGGCCCTGCGCCGGGACCGCTTGCGCCGGCGTCAACTTACGCCTCGCCGTCGGCATCGCCCAGCGCCGGCGCGGCGGGGACCGTGGGCGTGGCGGGCAGGCAGAGGGATCGGCGCGATGGCGCCCGGATGAAGGCGACGACCTGGGCCACGCCAGGGTCGTCGGGAAAGGTCTGCGCAACCGCATCGGTGCGTTCGTTCAGTGTCGCATCGCTGGCGAACAAGCGCGCATAGGCCTCGCGCAGCGCCGCGCGTTGGGCCGTCGTGAAACCCCGGCGTTTGAGACCGATCATGTTCAGACCGACCAGGGAGGCCCGATCGCCCACGGCCGTGCCGAAGGGGATGAGATCATACTCCAGGCCGGACATGCCACCCAGGCACGCGTGCGCGCCGATGCGGACAAACTGGTGAACGGCCGACAACCCGCCGAGCAGCGCATAATCTTCAACGTTGCAATGCCCACCGAGCGTGGCGTTGTTGGCCATGATGATGTGATCGCCGAGGATGCAGTCATGGCCGACGTGGGTGCTGGCCATGAACAGGCAGCTCGAGCCGACGCGTGTCACCATTCCACCCCCCTCGGTGCCGGGGTTCATCGTCACGTGCTCGCGAATGGTGTTGTTGTCGCCGATGGTGAGCGTGCTTGGCTCACCCTTATACTTGAGGTCCTGCGGCGCGTGGCCGATGGACGAAAAGGGATAAAGCGTATTGCCGGTGCCCAGCGTCGTTCGCCCGGCCACCACGACGTGGGAAATGAGCCGTGTACCGCTTCCGATCTGCACCTGCGCACCGACGTGGCAGAACGGGCCGACCACCGCGCCTTCGCCGATCTGCGCGCCGTCCTCTACAATCGCCGTCGGGTGGATCTCGGCCATCAGCCCACTTGTCCTTCCTGATCGACGATCATGGCGCTGACTTCGGCCTCGGCCACCAGGGCGCCCTCGACGATCGCCTTGCAGCCAAAGCGCCACGCGCGACCACGGCTGCGGATCTTCGCGACGTGGTATTCCAAGCGGTCCCCGGGAACCACGGGCTTGCGGAATTTCGCGCGGTCAATGCCCATGAAAAACACAAGTTGCGGCTGGTAGTCGGCGCCGAGGTTGGCCACGCAAAGCGCACCGGCGGTCTGCGCCATCCCCTCGATGATCAGAACGCCCGGCATGACGGGATATGTGGGGAAGTGCCCCTGGAAGAAGTTCTCGTTCGCCGTGACGTTCTTGATGCCAACACACGAGGTGTCACCGTCCATATTGATCAATCGATCAACGAGCAGGAACGGGTAGCGGTGGGGCAAAAGTTGCATCAGCCGCACAACGTCTGCCGTGCCCAGTTCCCGGGTTTCTGCTTCGCTCATCCCCATGCTCCCTGGCCGCTCGCGCCCCCGCGCACCGCGCCCCATCGTGGTGTTCTCGCCTGCGCGGTCATCGACGTTGGCGACGCGATGTGCAATCTCGCCTCGGCAACACGCGCCTCAAGCCGGTTGTTTGGCCTGAGCCGTGGCCCCAGCGCAATGGCCATGCCCAACCTGACATCAGAATGTCAGCGAATGCGCTGCGAAGCGCACGGTGTGGGCAGCGAACGTCATCGGTCGAGCCACGGCTTTCGATCTATACTCACGAGGCGGAAAACGAGCGACGCTCGCGGCCCGGCCATAATCCGATGCGCTGGGGGAACATCACGAGCCCGGATTGTCTCCAGGTTTCCCGGCTTCAGACCTCGCCTTCATGCGGGCCTTGTTCATGCGCTTGATCATGGCGATTTCGCGAGCCCATACCGCCATCGGCTGAGCCGGCACGCCGCCCCAGCGCGCGCCTGGTGGCACATTGTTGTGAATGCCTGAGCACGCGGCGATCTGCGCTCCGGTGCCGACCCGCATATGCCCGGCGATCGACACAGAGCCACCAACAATTACGAAATCTTCCAGCACCGTGCTGCCGGCAATCGCGGTGTTGGCAACGATCACACAGTTGCGGCCAATCACCACGTTGTGGCCCAACTGCACCAAGTTGTCGATCTTGGTGCCCTCCCCAACGACCGTATCATCGAGTGCCCCGCGATCAATCGCCGTCCCCGCGCCGATGTCGACATCGTCCTGCAGGATCACACGGCCGATCTGGGGCACCTTGAGATGCCCCTGCGGCCCCATGGCGAAGCCGAAGCCGTCCTGGCCGATCCGTGCGCCATTGTGGAGGATCACACGGTCGCCGATAAGCGCGCAGACGACGCTGGACAGCGCCCCGATGGACGCCGCGCGCCCGATGGCACACCGATCTCCGATGACGGCATTGGCGCCGATGAGCGTGTCACGTCCGATCTGTGCTTCAGCGCCGACCTGGGCGCCGGGCTCAAGCAGCACGCCCTCTTCCAACTGGGCGCTGGCATCGACCTGCCCGCCGCCGTGCTGGCGCGGGTTCGGCATCGCGCAACTGCGCGGGCGCAAGGCATCCGGATAGAAGTGTGCGAGCGCCGTTGCAAAGCCATGGTAGGGCTGCGGGGTCACCAGTGCCGTAACGCCATCAGGCAAGCGGCTCAGCAGGTCCGGCGAAATGAGAACGGCCGAGGCGCCTGTTTCAGCCAATTGTGGCACGTAGCGGCGGTTGTCGATGAAGCTGATGTGGTCTGGACCAGCTTTGGCGAGGGGGCGCACGTCGCTGATCGGGCGCTGGGGATCGCCGTCGCCGCGGATATCCGCCCCGACAAGTGCCGCAAGTTCCGACAGAGCGTGGGGCCCCGTGTGGGCAAAAAAGCCCGGATGATCGAGCGCACTGTCCATGGTCCCGTCCGCCTCTTGCACGTCTTCGCGTTCATCCATTTCCGGTGGGATCACCTGGAGCGACAGATGAACGGAAAAACAAAAAAGTTATGGCTTGGCCCGCGCTAACGCCAAAGGCGGACAGGCTCTCGTGGCTTGGAGATCACGCCAAAGCGGCTGAGCGCTCGCCTAGTCTCCGCTCACGCAAGCTGTGATCATCGCGTGCGTGATGAGCCTGTGCCGGGCACGGCGCAACCCCCAAGGCCTGAAGGGTGTGGCGATTGGGGGCGAAGGCGCCCTCCTTATCTCAGCGCGCAGCGGTTCTGTTTCCGGGTCCCGAATGCCGGTCCATCACGCGGCGTCAGGCCCACCGCCACGTGCGATCCCGAGGCAGAGAACGTGGCCGTCAGGATCGCGCACATAGGCCTCCAACATGCCGTACCACGCCATTTCCGGGCCTTTGATCAGCGCATCGGCTGACAGCCGGGCCAACACCGGATCGGGGTCAAGCCCACGGAAATAGATGGTTCCAGCGGGCGGCGGCGTCGCATCTGCGGTGAACAATGGCAGCTCACCGGCGAGGCTTTCCCGGGTCTGCAGCATCAGGTCTGCAGCGTTCCAGCGCAGCGTCACAAACACCGAACCATCGAGAAATGTCTCGGCCGAAAACTGACGATCCTGTGTGACCGACATGGTCAGTTCCATGCCAAGGCCGTCGCGATAAAACGCAACCGACCGCGCCATATCGGTCACCATAAGGTTGGGAATAATCAAGGGCCTTCTCCCTAACGGGTTGCCACCGAAAGCCTCACGACGCCGATGCGTTTGCGCCATGAATACCCGGTGAACGAATGCTCACGCCATCCAACGCGCCCGCATCGGGTTCGTGAATTGGAGGCTCGCATTCGTGTTTCGAAAATCGCGCCGCCACCCCCACCTCTGGTTCATCGCGATGACGGCCAACGGCGACGCCGCCATCGAATACAGCGAGAACAGCAAAGGGAGAGACCTATGTCAGTATCCGCCATCACGCGAAACAGCGCCATGCGTGGCGTTGCCATGGCCTTGGCCGTTATTGCCGGCGGCTTTGTTGCCGCCAGCCCAAGCGTTGCGTCAGCAGCCGGTGGGACAATCAGCGTCAAGAGCGGGCACGGCTTCAAAACCGTGAAGATCAAGCCCTCTGGATTTAAGAAGGTCAAGCGTCACGGTCGCCTCGTTGGTTTCAAGAAGAAGCACCGCGGCGGAAAGAAGGTCTTCAAGTTCACGCGCCATGGCCTGAAGACGTTCGTGAAGTAAGTGCCGCCTGGCCGCCTTCAGAACCGGGACACTCGTGTTCCGGTTCGGACAGTCGCTCCTCCCTGGCGGCAAGCGCTGGAGCAAACGTCAGATGCGCGACACCAGCGGTCGGAGCCATGACCAGAACGGCTCCGACCAGACACCTTCAGGCGTTGCGCTGGGTCATTGCCAGCAGGCCGCCAAACGCGATCATGGTGGCGCCCGATGCACGATTGAACCAGCGGATGACAACCGCATTGGCCGACTTTGCGAGGAGCACGCCGACCGTCGCATAGCAGACAACGGCCACCCATTCAAAAACGAGAAAGACCATGCCAAAGGCCAGAAAGCCTTCCCAATAGGCGTCCTGTGGGACAAATTGCGGAAAGAACGCCGTGATGATGACGATGGCCTTGGGATTGGCGGCCGCCGTTATGAAGTCCTGGCGCATCAATGTGCGGGCATCCCAATCAGCGTTCGGCGCTCCAGCACCAGAAGGCGCATCCACGTTATTGCGAATTTCCAAGGGAGCCGAACGCAGGATCTGAATGCCGAGCCAGATGAGATAAATGGCACCGATCCATTTAACGATCTCAAATCCGATTGCGGACGTCGCCAGAAGAAGGCCGAGGCCGGCCGCCGTCACGGCGATCATCGGCGCAAAAGCGAAAAGTCGGCCTGTTCCCGCCACCATGGCAGGGACCAGCCCGTGGCGTGCACCGTTCGTCACCGCCAATAGGTTGTTGGGCCCGAACGTGAGATTGAGCGCGAAACAAGCCGGGATGAACAGAACGACCGTGTAGAAATCCATTCATCCAGCTCCCGGCAAACCGATTGCGCCACGGCGACCGAACGTCAGATGCAAAAGCCACACGAGGAACACGAGTGAAGCGCATCTGACGTTTGGTCCTCATCCTCTGCCAATCTCGAAACCAAACGTCAGATGCCAAAGCTACACTCGAAACAATAAGT
>CAZGNQ010000155.1:0-8412 GCA_964527285.1 uncultured Hyphomicrobiales bacterium
ACTAGGGTCCGGACCCATTAACGCTGACGAGTAAACCGAGAGCCGAGCGGCAATTTCTCGCCGCTTGCGGACAGTCGACCGGTTGTCGCTGACGTCTGCGGAGGGTCAGAAAACAGGCATTGGACAAGAGTAGGCCAGATGGCGTCCGGGACCGAATACGATCCCGGCGCATCAGGCTAATTGGGAGCCCGCTTCTGGAGGATGCGCTGCAGGGTCCGCCGGTGCATATCCAGCTGTCGGGCGGTCTCAGATACATTGCGATTGCACATTTCGAACACGGATTGGATATGCTCCCACCGCACTTTTTCAGGTGAAGCGGGATGGATGGGCGCTTCAGGCATTTCTGATGGTTCAGCAATGAGGGCATTGATAATGTCCTCAATGTCGGCAGGTTTGGTCAGGACATCCTGCGCACCGCATCGGAGTGCAGATACGGCCACTGGTAGAGCGCCATACCCCGTCAGCAGGATTGATCGCGTATCCGGCCTGTTCGCTTTCAGCGCTTCCACCACATCTAGTCCAGACTCCTGACCCAGTCTGAGATCTATGACCGCAAAGGTCGGAGGGTTTGCCCGGGCGATTTCAATGCCATCGAGGGCGGTTCCTACGACTGACACGACAAATCCTCTCCGGGTCAGGGCACTGGTGAGACGCTGCCGAAACGGCGCGTCATCGTCCACAACGAGGCAGCTACGATCCGGAAGCGCTCGCACAGCGTCTTCGGTCGGCGATCTTACTGTTTCAATTTCCATTTCTAGTCCTGAAATACGGAAGACTCTTTTATCGGTGGCTTTCTTTCAAACTTCGGGACCGAGAGATCAGAGGCGTGTCGCGCGAACGGGATCAGGGCCGCTTCTGCAGCCGTAATCGACGACACCATCGTCCTGATCGTCTTGGTTCGTCTCATCAGGGATGCCGCGAGTTCCGTTTCACCCTGCATTTTGAATATGCGGGCTTGCTGAATGAGTGAATAGGCGAGTTGCCTTAGATCGCGGTAAGTCATGATATATCTCCTATTGAATTCACAAATACGGAATAGACTGTGGCGTGGATCTAGGCTCGTGATGTGGTCGCACCTCATCAGGGTTGTGCCAAACTGTCGCAGGACGTTGTGCGTCAGCCAGACTTTGCTGCACCGGCGCAACCAGCCCCAAAAAACCAAACAAATCGTCCTGTTCACTGCAGATCATACTTTTTTTGATCTGCTATGGATTATCCTTCGTAAACTTAGCTCGCGCAGCAAAAACGCCGGCAATTGACAGACTGGAAATATCAAACGGTCGGATCAATTGGGCTCTCACCGGGCTAGTCCGGATGATCTTGGAGGAGCGGATGCAAGAGATCCTAGGGAGCCTATCTCCCGACCAATACACACTTGTGTACAATTCGTTTTCGTTCGGAGCGGCGACATTTGCTGCTGCGACGATTTTCTTTTGGCTGGGGCGCTCGCAGGTTGCCCCCGAATACAAGACCGCCATGACGATCACGGGCCTCGTGACCTTCATCGCGTTTTACCACTACCTGCGCATCTTTCAGAGCTTTGACGCAGCTGTCGTCCTGGACGGCGGTGCAATCGAGGCGACTGGAAAGGAATTTAACCGGGCCTACCGCTATGTGGACTGGTTGCTGACGGTTCCATTGTTGCTGATCGAGCTGATCCTGGTCATGCGATTAACGCGGTCAGAAACCGTGTCGAAAAGCGTCTCGCTGGGAAGTGCGGCCGCCTTAATGATTATTCTCGGTTATCCGGGTGAAGTGTCGGCTGGAATCGATAATACGCGTCTGATCTGGGGCGCCCTGTCGATGATCCCGTTCCTTTACATCGTTTACTCGCTTTACGTGGGTCTGGGCGATGCGATCAAACGCCAACCGGAAGATGTGAAGGGGCTCGTAAGCCTCGCTCGCAACGTGACCGTGTTCTCGTGGTTCTTCTATCCGATTGTCTACTTCGCGCCGTTTGTGATCGACCTGGAAGGAACCTCCTCCTTCGTGGTGATCGAGGTGGGCTACACGATCGCTGACATCGTGGCCAAGGCAGCGTTCGGTGTTCTCATCTACACCATCGCCGTTCGGAAATCCGAGGCAGAACGCCAAGGCTCCCCGGCCCTCAGCCCTGCTGAGTAAGCCAAAAGTCGCTGGCATCCGCGCAATAATTTGCGCGGATGCTGGTTTTCCATTGTCCCCGGCGCGGCATCAGACTGCGGCGGCACTTTAGGGAGGAGTGGGTATGTGGAACGCGCAACACGAAGCGGACTTGGACACCGTTGAAGTCCTGATGGCCGAACTCGCGACCGGGTCGAATGGGCGCGCCGCTCAGGCCGCGCTGGCCCACCTGGAGAGCGGCGGCAAGCGGATCAGAGCGCGCCTCGCCATTTCGGCCGGCAATGCGCTCGGTCTGGACCAAAACACATGCATCGGCCTCGCGGCCGCCGCTGAGCTGCTCCACAATGCCTCCCTTATTCACGATGATATCCAGGATCGCTCGCTCACCCGAAGAGGTGCGGCAACACTCTGGGCCGAGTATGGCAGCGACACCGCCATCTGTTCCGGCGATCTTTTAATTTCAGCCGCATACGCCGCGGCGGCCCGTGCGGCACCCGACGCCTTGCCTGCGGTGTTGTCCCAAATGCACCGGCAAGTTTCTGAAGTGATCTTTGGCCAAAGCGCTGACTTACAGGCGCGAAGCACGCCCGCTGAAACACTTGAACATTATGAACGGATCGCCCACGCGAAATCCGCGCCGCTTTTGGCACTACCACTCGACCTTGCCTTGATCGCGGCAGGCCGATCCGAGCATTGCAAAACAGTCGACCGAGCTGCCGGCGCCTTCGCGATTGCGTATCAGATGACTGACGACATCGAAGATATCGAGGTCGACCGCCAGATGGGGGAACCTAATATCGTACTCATACTTGGCGGGCATGACGCGGCTGGAGAGGAAGCAAAACAAGTTCGGGCGATGGCCGCATCGAGATACGCCCTTGCGGCAGATCTCACCGGCGCGCTGCCCGGCCAATGTGGCGACCTCCTGGCCGCACTGGCGATAAAAAGCGCAGCAAAGCTTACGCGCGAACGTGTAGCAGCATGACCAAGGCAATCGTCATCGGCGGCGGATTTGGCGGACTTGCCGCAGCCATCCGCCTCAGGGCCAAGGGCTATGACGTCACCCTGCTCGACCGCTGCGCCCGACTGGGCGGACGCGCCCAAGTGTTCGAACGAGACGGCTACCGCCATGATGCGGGGCCAACTGTCATCACGGCGCCGTTCCTCTTTGAAGAGCTGTTTCAGCTGCTCGGCGCACGGCTTGAAGACTATGTGAAGTTTGTGCCCCTTTCGACCTGGTACAGGTTTCATTATCCGGATGGCAGTCAGTTCGATTATGGCGGTACAATCGACGACACGCTTGCCGAAATCACAAAGATCAGTCCTGAAGACTGCGATGGGTATCGCGGCCTTTTGGCTGAGTCTGAAGAGATTTACCGTGTGGGATTTGAACGGCTGTCCGATGCGCCGTTTCACCGGTTTCAGGATATGATGAAACAGGCACCGGCCATGATCAAGCTCGGCAGCCGCCGGACGGTCTGGCAACTCGTTTCAAAGCATCTGAAGCACGAAAAACTGCGCCAGGCCTTTTCCGTTCAACCTCTTCTGGTGGGCGGAAATCCGTTTTCCACGACCAGCATCTATAATCTGATTCACTTCCTAGAACGCGCCCATGGGGTCCATTTCGCCATGGGAGGAACCGGCGCTCTCGTCGACGGGCTGGAGCAGCTGATGCGTGAGGTGGGCATTGATATCCGCTTAAACACAACCGTGGCTGAAATCGAAACCTCGGGAAATCGCGCAAGCGGCGTCACACTCGATACCGGCGAGCGCCTGTCGGCAGATGTCATTGTGTCAAACACAGACCCTGCTTTCCTCTACAACAATATGCTCGGTCAAAAGCAGTCCAAGCTGAGCGCGAAGCTGAAAGCACGCCATGCCAGAAAATCCATGGCGCTGTTCGTCTTATTCTTCGGGACTGAAGGCACCTACGACGATGTGGCCCACCACACGATTTGGCTCGGCAAGCGGTATAAAGGCCTGCTCAACGACATCTTACGACGGAACGACATACCCGACCCTCTCTCCCGTAATCTCCCCCGCCCGACTGCAACTGATCCGTCCTTTGCGCCTGCCGGACACGACAGTTTCTACGCCCTCGTTCCGGTTCCGAACCTTGAGGCGGATGTTGATTGGTCCGTCGAAGGACCGCGGCTGCGAGACCGCGTGGTCAGCGCCCTGGACGCGACCCTATTGCCAGATTTGAGATCAAAGATCAGATCGGATTTCTTCATGACACCGGAAGATTTCCTGGCCGACTATCTGAGCCCGGCCGGCGCAGGTTTTTCAATCGCGCCTCACTTCACACAATCGGCCTGGTTCCGCTTCCACAACAAAGCTGAAGGTCCGGACAACCTTTATCTCGTTGGCGCCGGATCTCACCCCGGCGCAGGACTACCCGGCGTGTTGTGCTCTGCCAAAGTGGTCGACAATCTCTTGCCAGCCGTCGGCAGCGTCACTCTGGAACACCGCGACCTGGTGGCCGCCGAATGAGTGTGAGCGCATCAATGGTCTGGAACGATGCAGCGCCGGACAGCGTGCTCAAAACCCATGGCCGCTCCTTTCACTTTGCAAGACGGTTTCTCGGCCCCAGACATGGCCAGCGCGCCACGCGCCTTTATGCCTTCTGCCGCTTGGTCGATGACGTAGCCGATGAAGCGATCAGCAAGGATGCAGCGATATCCGGGCTGTCTCGCCTGGAAGAAGAAATCTCCGGCCAGCGCGCGGCGGGACGCAACACATCCGACTTCCTTCAATTGGTCGATGAAACGCAAATGGATATTGCGCCGGCATTATCGCTGATCGACGGCGTGCGGAGCGATTTGGGTGATGTGTTGTTCGAAACTGAGCGCGACCTCATTCGATACGCCTACCATGTCGCCGGAACCGTTGGCCTGATGATGCGTTCGATTCTGGACGTGGACGACCCGTCCGCCGCGCCGTTTGCCATCGATCTCGGCATCGCCATGCAGCTGACCAACATTGCCCGGGACGTGGGTGAAGACGCGCGGATGGGCCGACGTTATCTTCCGTCGGCATGGGTGGGGGACATTCCGCCGGAAGAAATAGCCGCCCCGGATATGGGCACCCAGGCTGTACTGAAGAGCAGTGTTAAGCACCTCTTGGCCTTAGCAGACCAGTATTATCAGAGCGGAGAAGCTGGATTGGCGTATCTGCCGGTGCGCGCCCGGTTTGCCATTTTAATTGCTGGACGTGTTTATGGCGCGATTGGTCGAGCGATTGAACGGCTCGACTTTGAAACGTGGCGTGCCCCTGGCCAGACGACTGGCCCGGAGAAAACCGCAATCGCCAGCCGGGCCGCGCTCGATTTTCTCACCGCTCGTGCTCTGCATCGGAGAGACGCGCACCATGATGAACGTCTTCACCTCAATCTTGAGGGATTATCTGGCGCCCATGTTGCGACATGATCCGTAACGTCGATCTTCTGATACTCGGCGGCGGTTGCGCGGGTTTAGCACTCGGTCGGGAGTTGGCGCAGCGAAGCATCCCGCTGACCACGGCCATCATCGAGCCACGCATGCGTCACGAGGAAGATCGCACCTGGTGTTTTTGGCACCGTGCCGGCGAAGACTTGCCGGTCCCAACCGAGGCCACTTGGAAGAACTGGCAGCTATCGAAAGGCAATCAGCATACGATCCATACGGGGTGTAACTGGACCTACGGCTTAGTCCGTTCAAGTTCATATTATGACGCTGCCTTGGCAGCGATTGGTGCCGCTCCAAATGTGGCGCTTTGGACCGGCATTCGTGCGGGTGCCATAGGCGAAACGGAGTCGGACGCCGAAGTAGATACAAATGCTGGAACATTCCGAGCGAAGTGGGTGGTGGATACGCGCCCACCCAGCCGTGCCCGCTTGGAGGCCGCGCCAATTGCACAGGTCTTCTCAGGGGTTGAAATCGAAACGCCTGACGATCGGTTTGATCCGGGCACAGCCTATTTGATGGACCAATTGAGATCGGAACCTGGACGGGTCGCCTTTGACTATGTGTTGCCGCTGTCGCCTCGAAGAGCGCTGATCGAACATACTGTCTTCTCCACCAATCCTGTTTCACCAAGTGACCTCGACCCTGCCTGCGGAGGCTTAGTCGAGAAATGGGCCGGCCGCGGGGCCAAAACTGTTCGCTCAGAGCGAGGTTGGCTACCCATGGGATTACCCGCAGCCACCGAGCTGAACGGCCCGATCTACCGCGCGGGTACATCGGCCGGGGCGCTCCGCCCATCGTCGGGTTACGGTTTCCTCAGAATTCAGCGCTGGGCCAAGCAGTGTGCGGCGCATTTGGCGCTCGGCCACGCCCCAGTGTCTCAAGCAGAAGATCCCGCATTTCGGCAAGCAATGGACCAGATCTTTCTGAATGCCCTTTCGCGGAACATCTCCTCAGCACCGGCTATTTTCATGGCACTTTCAAAAGCCTTGGATGGGGATGCTTTCGCGCGCTTCATGACCGATGCCGCAACACCGTTGGACTGGACCCGGGCCGTGTTTGCATTGCCGAAAGCTCAGTTTCTCAAGGCCGCGGTCCAGCCCATCCAACCGCGCCGCCATCAACTGGCGGAGTGCTGATGGGGCTTGTCATTCCACGCCGCACACAAGCTTTTGGTCTGGTGGTTCTCATCGCGCTCGTCGGCGCGCCCGTTCTGGGCGTTCTCAGCCCAACCCATGAGATCGCCCTGGCCCTTGCTTGCATCGGCTTGGTTGGACTGCCCCATGGGGCCGCCGATGTCTGGCTCGCTCGCCACCGCGGACTCGTCAGTTCACTGACGTCAACGGCTGTGTTCATGCTTGGATACGTCGCGCTAGCGGCCCTTGTCGTGGCTGTCTGGATCGCCGTGCCAGCCTTGAGCCTTGCGGCTTTCCTAACCATTTCGGCCTGGCATTTTGGCGGCGATTGGGATCGGTCAGGACGTCATGTTCTGCGCCTTACTGCCGGTGTGACGCTTCTCTGCGCGCCAAGCTTGTTCCGTCCAGGCGAGATGACCGAACTCTACAGCGTTTTGTCGGGCGCGCAGTCTGCTGTTTTGGTCTCGTTACAACAGCACATGTTTTGGCCAGCGCTATTCGGTTTTGCCGCGGTCAACTTCGCCACTGAACAGGATCCAGAACGTATCGGAAGCAGGTTGGAAATGGTCGCTTTGCTGGTCCTATCCGCCGTGTTGCCCGTCCTCATCTGGTTTGCAGTTTACTTCTGTGCGCTCCATTCGCCTCGGCATCTTGGAGAACTGTGGACGAACGCCCCCCAAGACCGAAAAAACCGGCTCGTGATCTGGTCAATTACACTCACATCGGTGAGCCTTTTGGTCGGCGCGTTCTCGTATGCTTTACTCAGATTGGGCGGAACCGCATTAGGCGAGGCTCTGGTCCAGACCGGTTTTATAGGACTGGCCGCACTCACGGTTCCTCACATGGCCTTGGTGGACGGTCCGAAGCTTCATCGGCATTCAACTGTTGGAGGCACCGTGTGAACACAATTGGCTTTAGCGCCCGGGACCTTTCTGAGCACGTTGTCCTCGTGGACGAAAATGATGCGGTGCTGGAAACGGTTGGAAAAATCCCGGCTCATCAATCAGGCCGTCTGCACCGGGCCTTCTCCGTGTTTCTCGTGGATGGTGCCGGGCGTGTTCTTCTTCAACAGCGTGCTTTGGAAAAGTACCATTCCGGCGGACTTTGGGCTAACAGCTGCTGCGGTCATCCACGCCCGGGCGAAGATGTCGTGCCTGCAGCCGAGCGACGCGTGTTCGAAGAACTCGGCATGCAGTGTCGTTTGAGCACAGGATTCACAAGTCGTTACAGGGCTGAACTTGACCACAACATGACGGAAAACGAATTCGTTCATGTCCTCTTTGGGACATGTGGTTCGGCACCCAATCTCAACCCGGTCGAGGTTCAGACGATTCGCTGGGTTGATGCGTATGACTTGAAGGCTTTGGTGAACTCAGCTCCGCATCGTTACACGGCCTGGATGCACCACTATGTCCGTCAACATCATGAGCAGATCATCGGACACGCCCGAACCCACTCACAACGCGAAGCGATAGGCAGACGAAGCTGGTAATCAAAGCCCTTTATGACCGTTTAAGCCGCAAAAAGGACATCAGAGATCCGGCCCTGAGCGGCTCAAAAGGGCCAGTCTCGGTCCTTGGGAAGCAGCGCAAACGGTGATTCATAGCTCCTGAAGGGAGCTTGGTATGCCCGATCACTTGTTTTGGTTGACGAAAAATCAGTTCGCCCGCTTGAGACCGCTTTTGCCCGACAAGGTTCGCGGCGTTGCACGTGTCGATGATCGCCGCGTC
>CAZGNQ010000156.1:0-8403 GCA_964527285.1 uncultured Hyphomicrobiales bacterium
GACAAGCGTAAGGTCATGTTCAGCCCCCATTTTGGGAGCTTGAATCACTGTTCGCACAAAAGGGGAATCCGCTGATTCTCAACAGATCCTAGAGTACTTTTAACGAACTTCGGCTCTGACCTGAGCCCCGATTGGTCCCTCACTTGAAAGGAGAGTCCGTCATCAGGGATGCGAACGTCTTCGAGACCCGCCCGTTCTCGAATGCGCGTCCACGGCTTTTGGAGATTTATCAAGTGGCCTCCTTCTTGCGCTCCAACGAAGACGTAAGGATTGCCGCGCACCCTCTGAACGTTCGACAGGACTGCAATCGCAGCGTCGTTCAAGAACACCGCTTTTTGGCCAGTCTTCGAGTCTGGCAGTGCGATGAGGCCGCGCTGTAGATCTACGAAGCGCCATTCGAGACCGAGCACTTCGCCGAGCCGCATACCTGTAAGCAGTAGCAATCGGATCGCTGCAATGACCGTGGGTCTTTCTTGTCCGGTTTCCTCCAGATCCGAGAGCAGTGATCCGAGACGGTCCAGCTCTGCATCACTGAGAAATCGCTGTCGGCTGCGCTCTGGAAACCTCTTTATGCGATGACAGGGGTTGGAATTTGGCTCCCTCAACCCTTCCATCTCACACCAGGTCATCATTTTCGACAGCACAGCAAGCACGAGATTGGCCTGGCGGGTCGTTGCTTCTAGACCGTTGTGAAAGCGGGTGACTTCAGCACGTTCAAGATCGCAGACCTTGCGATGGCCCAAGATCGGGTCGATGAACTTCGCTACCAGGCGGCGGTACTCTGCGCGCGTCGCAGGTTTGAGCTTCGGTCCGTGACTTCGAAGAAAGTCGTCGGCGGCAACGGAAATTGTTGCATGTTGCGCGCTCGCCGTCTGCGTGCGCTTGGATCACTTCCCCCGGCGATTTCAGCCATCAGGCGCAACGCTTCCCGGCGTGCCGTCGCGGCAGCCGGCGGCTAGCTCTGGTGACACGCAAGAACGTTCGAGGTAGGTTTAGAAGCGGAACATATCTGCTCAGATCGAGCTTTTCGCAGACGGGCCAACAAGAGACGTCAGCGGATTTCTGGGCGGTTTAGTCAGTGCTGGAGTCGGCGAAGAAGTCGAGCTCGAGCGTGTCGGCGATCCAGTAGGTCCGAGCGACCATGGCGACGCGGTCCTGGAAGACGGAGACGTGCGTGAAGCTGACGCCAAGCGTGTCGGTGGCGACGCCGAGGTGGCGGGACGCAACCGACGAGATGTTGGCGACCCGCGCGCGAGACCACTTGCGACGCAGATGGACATCGTAGTTGCGCGCGAGGTTCTGCGTCATGGGTGAGACGTAGGCCTCGTCGAGGTACCCTGGCAGGACGGCAAGCAAGAGCGCGTCTTCTTCATAAAGCACGCGACGTCCGTCAACTTCGACCACGGACCGCTCCAGCACGAGTTCCGTGCCCTCAGGTGCCTCGAAGTGCGCCGCATACCATGGCGTCGCCGGGAACACCTGCCGATCAAGATAGATGTTCTCGGCCATCAGCCCCTGATTGCGCAGCTGCCGCATCAGGTTCACTTCGCTCGCCGGATCGTAGCGAATGCGTGGCGGACTGACGAAGTAACCGCGCCGTCCCGCGCTATAGATCGCCCCGTCGGCCTCAAGCATGGCCAGCGCCTTGCGCGCAGTCATTCTTGCCACGCCGTGACGTTCGGCCAGATCTCGCTCGGACGGCAATCGCGCATTCGGTACGAGCGCGCCTGACCTGATGGCTTCGGCCACGGCATCACGAATGGTCAGATACACGGGCTCGTCCCCGGCACCGATCGGCGCTTGCGGCGTGAGCAGCGATGGATCGTTGTAGGGCCCCTTCACGACATCGTTCGCCATCACGCAATCCGGAATCTATATTTCATTAGAATGACTTATGTCGTCGCACGGTTGTTGCCCATCTGGTCTATACCAAGCAAGCGATCATGGTATAGACCAGAGATCGTCACATGCAGACCCCCCAGTTTACGAGGAGTGCCTGTCAATGGCGAGGAGTGCATCCAAAGCGCTGGCCGTATTCGGCGCAGCGATGATCGTGGCGGGCAGCGTCGCTGCCGCCGATCTGACAGTTGCGGTCCAGAAGGTCCCGGACAGTCTGGACCCGGTGACCGAGAACTCAAACGTCAACCTGCGGATCGTCTACTCTCTCTATGAAACGCTGGTTAAGACGGACTATCGCGATGGCGGAACGCTGAAGCCGGGTCTCGCGACCGAGTGGACCGTCATCGATCCGCGTACCATCGAGTTCAAGCTGCGCAGCGGTGTGACGTTCCACAACGGCGATACGCTTGATGCCAATGACGTCGTCGCCACGTTCGCGCCGGTGCGCCGCGGTCTCGACGAGACTGTGCCGGTTGCGTCCAAGCAGTTCCTCGGTGGTGTCGACAGGGTCGAAGTCATCGACGACAGGACCGTGCGGATCCACATGAAGGAAGACGACGCGATTGCGCTCAACCGCTTCGCGAGCTTCCCGTCGCACATCATTTCCGAGACCGCGTTCTCAGAAGCTGACGACTACCAGGCGTTCGCTGCCAAGGCCATCGGCACGGGCCCCTATCGCCTTGTCGCGCACGAGGTCGGCAAAGATGTCGTGATCGCACGTTTCGACGACTACTGGGGGGAGCCGAAGGCGGCAGCCGACAAGGTGACCTTCACCGTCGTACCCGAGCTCTCGACCCGGATGGCAGGTCTCTTCGCCGGCCAGTTCGACATGATCACCGAAGTGGGGACGGACGAGTTCGCACAGATCGACGGCAACCCCAACACAGCCGTTGTCGGCGGGCCGATCGAGAACATCCGCGGCATCTGGTACGACAGCACCAACGACCTGCTGGACGACGCGCGCATCCGCCGCGCGATGAACCTCTCGATCGACCGACAGACGCTGGTGGATCAGTTTTACGGTGGCCGCACGTCAGTGCCGCCGGGCTGGCAGATGGACACGTTCGGCGCGATGTTCCTCGCTGATCGCGGTCAGCCCGAGTTCGATCAGGACAAGGCCCGCGCGCTCCTCAAGGAGGCCGGCTACGACGGAGAAGAAATCGTCTACCGGGTCATGAACTACTACACGAAAGAGGTCGAGACCGCTCAGATCCTGCAGTCCATGTGGCGTGAGGTCGGCCTGAACGTGACGGTCGAGGTGAAGGAAAACTGGTCGCAGATCGGTGAGGACGATGACCGTCGTCATATCATCAACGGCTCGTTCACAGCCTACTATCCCGATCCCATGGGGCAGTTCTGGCGTCGCTTCGGCCCTGAGAGCTGGTACACGAGGAACGATCACTGGGTCGTCGCCCCGGAGATGGATGAACTGGGCCGCATTCTGGCCACGTCCGTCGACACCGACGAGCGCCGCCGCGTCTTTGGCGAAATGCTGGACCGTTTCGAGCAGAACCCGAACGGAGCCATTCTGCACACGCTCGCACAGTTCATGGGCATCCGCAGCGATCGCTTGGCGCTCGACCCGATCCCGTCGGAGCATCTCGACCTCACCACTGCCGGGCTGACGATCAAGTGATGTCGATCCTCCGCCAACAGGAACGGTCCGCCCAGCCCCTGCGCACAGTGCTCTCCGTGCAGGGGCTGGAGGTCCGCTTCGGCGGGGCGCACGAGCGCCCCGCCTGCACCGGCATCGACTTCGCACTGCATGAAGGTGAAATCCTTGGAATCGTCGGCGAAAGCGGTTCGGGCAAGAGCGTCACTTGCCGTGCGCTGATCGGCCTTCTTGCGGAGACCGCCAGTCTCCAAGGGACCATGCAGTTCGAGGGAGAAGAATTGTCGCTGGCCGATCGGCATGCGACGGCGCGTCTGCGCGGCCATGGGGTGTCGATGATCTTCCAGGATCCGATGAGCGCCCTTGATCCGCTCATGACCGTGCGTCGGCACATGAAGCTCAGAACGCCCGCAGCCCCCGAGACGATCCTCGCTCAGGCGGGACTGGACCAATCGGGGCCACTGCTCGATAGCCATGCGCATCAGTTGTCCGGCGGGCAATGCCAGCGCGTCGCAATCGCCTGCGCGCTTGCCCTTCGTCCCAAGGTTCTGATTGCCGACGAACCGACGACGGCACTCGACGTGACGGTCCAGGCCGGCATTCTCGAACAACTCAGGTCGCTGGCCCGTGACGACGGCATGTCGATCATCTTCATCACCCACGATCTGGCGGTGGTGCACCAGCTATGTGATCGCGTCCTGGTGATGCACCACGGGCGGGTTGTGGAGCGCGGCATCGTCGAAGACGTGCTTGCAGCACCACGCGCCTCCTATACGCAGGGCCTTCTGCGAGCCATCCCGCGTCCCGCATTGCGCGGTCAGCGTCTGGGCATCGAGCATGACGCGCCAGAATCCCAGCGGGCCCCATTGGCGGCACCGCCACGGATCGATACAGGCGAACCGGTACTGGAGTTCGACGACATTTCCGTGCGTTATCGGCGCGCGGACGGCTCGCCGTTCGACGCGGTGAAGCGGGTCTCCATGCGCCTGCATCGGGGAGAGATCCTCGGGCTCGTCGGCGAGAGCGGCTCAGGCAAGAGTACCGTTGCCAAGACGGCCATCGGGCTCGCCCCTCTCTCCCGAGGCGTCGTCCGTCTCAAGGGCGAAGCGCTCGATTGGAGCCGCCCTCAGATGCAGTGGCGGCGTGACATCCACTACATCTTCCAGGATCCGCGCGGCGCTCTCGACCCGGCTGCGAGGGTCGTCTCGCAGGTTTGCCTCCCCCTCGACATCCACCGGGTCGGCACGTCGCACGCGCGCATGGAACGGGCCCGCTCGCTCCTGACGGAGACCGACCTCGATGATCGCTTCCACCGCCGCAAGCCCGCCAGCCTTTCCGGCGGGCAGCGCCAGCGGGTCACGATCGCCCGAGCATTGGCGTTGCAGCCTGACGTGCTGATCTGCGACGAAAGCGTGTCGGCGCTCGATGTCTCGATCCAGGCCCGTGTTTTGAACCTGCTGATGGATCTCCGGGAACGACACGGGATCGCGATCCTGTTCATCAGCCACGATCTCTCTGTCATCCACCACCTCTGCGACCGGGTGGCCGTCATGCGTCATGGCGAACTGGTCGAAGACGGCGAGACCGGCGCGATCTTCGACGCGGCACAACATCCCTACACCCAGAGATTGCTATCGGCGATCCCGCTGCTGCCGGACAGCATCGGCACGCAAGGTGATCTCTCGGCCGGAGGTGGCCAATGACCTGGTTTTTCATCCGATTGTCGCGATCGCTGCTGACACTGCTGCTGCTCATCGCCTTCACGTTTTTTACCCTCGCGGCCAGTGGCGATCCGGCCTTGACCAGGTTCGGCCCCGATGTGGATGAAGCCGCTCTGAATGCATTTCGTGAGAAGTGGGGGCTGAATTATCCACTCTGGAAGCAGTTCCTGATCTATCTGGACGGGCTCGTTCGCCTCGACTTTGGCGTCTCGTATCGCACGGATCGCCCGGCACTCGACCTCGTCCTGGACCGCCTTCCGGCAACACTGTCGCTCATGTTGCCGACGGCGTTTTTCTCCATCGCGCTCGGTGTGCCCCTCGGCGTCTACGCCGGCATGAACCGTGGCCGCGCGGCCGACCGTTTGACGATTGTCGCGGCGGTGGTGGCGCTGGCCGTGCCGAGTTTCCTGCTCGGGCTCTTCATGATGTATCTGTTCTCTGTGGTGCTCGGCTGGCTACCCCCGAGCGGGATTGTCGACTGGACGTCCTACATTATGCCGGTCGCGACCATGTCGGTTGCGACAGCCGCGATCTACGCACGTTTCACGCGCTCGGCCATGGTCGAGGTGCTGTCGCATCCAATGATCGAGACCGCCCAGGCCAGCGGCCTCGGCTGGGGCCTGATCCAGCGCGTGCATGCGTTGCCAAATGTGCTTTTGCCATTGATCACGATCACCGCGCTCGAGTTTGGCAACCTGATCACCTACGCCGTCGTCGTCGAAAGCGTCTTCAGTTGGCCCGGCGCAGGTCGCCTGCTGATTGAGAGCGTCGCCGGACGGGACTTTGCCGTTGTCCAGACCATTCTGCTGATGACCGGCATCACCATGATTGTTTCCAACCTGCTGGCCGACCTTGCGTACGGCATCGGCGATCCTCGGATTCGGGATCAGCGGAACCCACGACGCACGCAGCCAACGCGCGACGAGGAGGCGGTCGCATGACCTTCCTGCAGCGTTATCCGCCTCTCATCCTGATCTCACTGCTCGTGGTGGGTGCCCTACTGGTGTCTGCGGTCTTTGCGGGTCCGCTCGCCCCCCACGACATCGCCCAGGTGAACCTGCTCGGACGCTATCAGCCACCGGTCTTCATGGGTGGGACCTGGGAGCATCCGCTCGGCACGGACAATCTCGGGCGGGACATGCTTTCGCTGGTGCTGCGTGGCATCCAGGTGTCGATCACCATCGCCGCCATCGGCACCATCGGCGGGGCGATCCTCGGGACCACGCTCGGGTTCCTTGCCGCCTGGGTTGGCGGCTGGCTGGACAACGCCATCGGTGTGCTGATCGATTTCCAGGGCACCATCCCGAACCTGATTCTGGCGCTCGCGCTGCTGGCCGCCCTCCCGCAGGCGGACTTTATGCTCTTCGTGCTGATCATGATCGTCTATGGCTGGGAGCGCTATGCGCGCCTCGCCCGTGCCATCGGGCTTTCGGCAAAGAGCCAGCCATATGTCCAGGCTCAGCAGGTGATGGGAGCGTCGGGTTTTCGGATCGTTACCCAATCGATCCTGCCGAACTTCATGGCCGTGCTGCTGGTCAACATGTCCGTGAACTTCCCGCAGACGATCCTCGTCGAAACCACGCTCAACTTCCTTGGCATCGGCATCCAGCCGCCGGACACGTCTCTCGGTGTCCTGATCGGCCAGGGGCGTGACCAACTCTACAACGCGCCATGGATGGCGCTCGCGCCCGGCGCGGTCATCCTCGTCGCCACCATCTCCATTTCCATCCTGGGCGACTGGGCCCGCGACATCGTTGAAAGGGACTGAGGAATTGTCGGCTTACACGGACCGCCTGCTGAAACTTGTCGTTATGAATGACCTCCACCTTCTGCCGGAGGGGGAGATTAAGCGCGGGTTGGATACGGCTCCACGTTTTGCCAAGGCGATCGACGACGCCAACCGGCTCTATAGCGATGCCGATCTCTGCGTCTTCGCCGGAGACATCACAGAAAAGGCAGACCCTGAAGCCTACACCCTCTTCGATCGCCTGAGAGCGCCGTTGGACCTGCCGCAACGCGTGATGCTGGGTAATCACGACGATCGAAATGTTTACCTCGCGCAGGCAAAGGCACCGATGCTCGATGACGAGCGCTTCGTACAGGGCTTCGACGACATCAAGGGCCATCGGATCCTGATGATCGACACTTCAGAACCGGGCCAGCAAAGCCTGCTCTGCTCATGGCGTCTCGACTGGATCGCTGCCCGCCTCGCCGAGGCCCGCGCGGCGGAACTCAAGGTCATCCTGTTGCTGCACCACAATCCATGCGCCCTGCAGATGCCGGTCGACACCTATCGGCTCGGCGAACCTGATCGTCTGCTGCAGGTCTTGCGGGCGAGCGGAGCTGAAATCATTCAGATCCTCGCCGGTCACTGTCACATTACGACCGCCGGCAGTTGGGGTGGGTACCCATGCGCTACGATTTCTGGCAACCAACACCGCGTCGAACCGTACCTGCGCGGCCGGACGGGTCAGCAGACCTGTTTTTCAGAGCCTGGTCAGTTCGCCGTCATCCTCTCCGACGGCCTCAACTGCGCTGTCCACTTCCACAACTACATCGAGACCAGCCCGGTCATGTCGCCCGATCTGTTCCCCTACAAGCTGAACCAACCGTTCGAAGCGGTGGAGTGAAGACAGCCGTGGGAGCATGAACTCAAGGCGCTGACGACGGTTTTGGGTCTTGGGCGTGTCAAAACACAAGTCTTGCAGTCCTGAGGGTCTCCAGCGGGCGTAGACCGTCAGATTGGGCTGTAAAGGCACCAGTGCGGTCTTTGAGCTGCGGCCGGCGAGATCGGGCGACAATCATCGAAGTAGACCTCCAAAAGCCGACACGAAAGCGCTCTGAGCGCCTCCAGCAGTTGTCCGACGCCCAGGATGTTGATCACGCGCGTCAGATTGTAGGCGAGTACTGCAAATGACATCTCGGTTTTGACGTTCTGGAGCCGTTTCATCAGGAAGTGTGTGGCAGCCATTCGCGCTTTGATCGTGCCGAATGGATGCTCGACCGTTTCACGGCGCACGCGCATCGCATTGGGGTTTTCATCCAACCGTCGCTGAGCCGTCTCGAGTACATCCTCGTGCTCCCAGCGGGCAACCGTGCGCTGTGCTGATGTTGTATGACCTGAGCCCTGGGCCGCCCTCATCTTTTCTGAGAGTCCTGGCCTCCAGTTAG
>CAZGNQ010000157.1:0-8393 GCA_964527285.1 uncultured Hyphomicrobiales bacterium
GCTCTATGTCGACATCGACGACTGGTGCCGTGCTTCCCTTGATCCGTTGCTGCCCGTCGGCGCTCGCCTGATCCTTCATCAAGAAGAACTGGGTTCAGTGGGCAACAATTTTATCGCTGTAGAGCCCGGCCACCCTTTCATTGAAGCGTGTCTTAAAGAAGCGGTCGAAGGGATCTTGTACGGCAGTGGAGAGATGACCTGGTTCCTCACCGGGCCCGGTCTGTTTACCCGCGTCCTCGCAGCGCAGATCGCGGCGATGCCGAGCCCCAGCGTTCCGTCCGGAACACTGATTTGGCCGCGGCACGTTCTATCCCAGAAGCTCTCTAAGCAGCGGCCCATGGCTTACAAATCCGCAGGCCATCACTGGCACGCTCGAGAGTTCGTGACCGAGAAGACGTCGGGCGCTCAGCCTGCGCGTAAAACACCCAACCGCGCTGCTCCCAAGGTCGAGAACGGGTAACGCCCGCACCGCCATTGCCGCGATCGGTTGCCACCCAGAGCGACTTGATTGTGCACGCGCGACACAACTATAGGTAAAAGTTGGCGCCCAGGCGCACATGCCCACACACAAAGGCGGCTTGATGATTGCGACCCTTCGCGCGCTCTATGGCTTGCTGACGCGCCATGAGCAAAAGCGCTATGTGCTGCTGGCCGCGCTCATGACGGTCGTGGGCGCGTTCGAGGCGCTGGGCGTGGCCTCTGTGCTGCCGTTCCTGGCGGTCCTGTCCGACCCATCGGTGATCGAAACCAACCCCATCCTGACGCACCTTTACGCCGCCGGCGGCTTTGCAAACCACACGGCCTTCCTGTTCGCGCTGGGGCTTGGGTGTTTGGCGCTGCTGCTGGCCTCGCTCGCCGGCCGGGCGCTCGCCACCTACGCGATGCACCGCTTCACACAGCTGCGCAACTACACCATCAGTGCACGGCTCCTGCGGGGCTATCTTGCCAAACCCTACGTCTGGTTTCTGTCGCGCCACTCCTCCGACTTTGCCAAGGACGTCATGTACGAGGTGGAGGAGGCGGTCGTCGGCGCGCTGACGGCAAGCCTGCGCCTCATCGTGCAGAGCGCAACCTTCGTGTGCATCGTGGCCGTCGTTCTGTGGGCAAATCCTGTGGCCGCGCTTGCGGCGGGGGGCGTGGTGGCGAGCACCTATGTGGCGGTGGTGCTTGCCGTGCGCACCGTCATGCTGCGCTTGGGCGCTGAGCGGCTCGCAGCCAACCAAGCGCGCTTTCATGCCCTGCAAGAAACCATCGGCGCCATCAAAGACATCAAGGTTTTGGGGCTGGAGGAACGCTCCCTTCAAAGCTTTGAGGCGCCGGCGTTGCGCTTTGCCCGCCGGCAGGCCCGCTTCAAGATCATGAACGAGCTGCCGCGCTTTGCGCTGGAGGGCATCGCGTTCGGCTCCATGATCGTGTTCTTGCTCATCCTTCTGGCGACGACGCCGGGCGGGGTGAGCGCCGTCCTGCCGCAGCTTGGTCTTCTGGCCCTTGCCGGGATCAAACTGTTGCCGGCGGCGCAGCAGATTTTTCTTGCCGTGTCCTCGATCCGCTACTTCACGCCGTCCATCCAGAAGGTGGTGCGCGATGCGCGTGAGATCGCGGCGGAGAAGGCGGCCGCCGTTCCGGCCTCTGAAGGCCCCCCGCTCAGCCTCAATTGTCGCCTTGCGCTCAAAGGCGTCACCTACACCTTTCCCGATGCCGACCGACCTGCCGTGAACAATCTTACGCTCACCATCAAGGCCGGGACGACGGTCGCCTTCATCGGCGAGACGGGGGCAGGCAAGTCCACCGCCGTTGACCTCATCATGGGGCTTTTGACGCCAGAGCGCGGAACCATCGCCGTCGACGGCACCCCCATCGGCCCGCACAACCTGCGCGCATGGCAGCGCGCCATCGGCTACGTCCCGCAGGCGATCTTCCTGGTGGACGGCACCATTGAAGACAACATCGCCCTTGGCGTCCCGCACGAGGACGTTAACCCGGCCGCATTGGAGCGCGCGGCCCGCATCGCCGCCATTCACGACACCATCATCGCGCGCCCGGGCCGCTATCAATCGCGTGTGGGCGAGCGCGGCGCAAAACTCTCCGGCGGGCAGCGTCAGCGCATCGGCATTGCCCGCGCGCTCTACCACGACCCCAAAATTCTGGTGCTCGACGAAGCCACCAGCGCACTCGACACCAAGACCGAAAAAGCCGTCATGGATGCGCTAGAGGCCCTTCAACCGCACAAGACGATCCTGACCATCACACACCGCCCAAACGCTCTTTCGCGGACCAATACTGTCTATCGCTTCAGCGCGGGCGTCGCATCCGTTCAGACTGAAGTTTCGTAAAACACTCCGACGCTCTTCGAAGAATTTTTCAAAAAGCGCCAGCAATACCCTTTGACAACCCGGAATTCTATTTATAGTAGATTAACCCGGCTGTATCTGGTAATTTAAAGTAGCATGTTTTGGTTGCGCCATGATGGTTCATATTGCTCCCGAGCTGCCGGATGCGCCCGGCGGAGTGGCTGATTATGCAAGCCTTTTGCTGTCTGCGATCGCGCTCGACAGGACGCCTTCGGCCGCGCTGACGGTGCGGGGCGGGCGGTCGGGGCAAGAGCGGATGCGCCGCTGTGCCGATCACCTGGTGGAGCGCCTTGAAGACCTTGGCGCACAGCACGTGCTGCTGCACTACTCGGGCTACGGATACGCCAAGCGCGGCCTGTGTTTCTGGCTGTCTGAGGGGCTTTCGCGGTGGCGCAAAGGAAACCCGCACCGCCGCCTCCTGCTGATCGCGCACGAGCTTTACGCGACCGGCTGGCCATGGCGCACAAGCTTCTTCACGGCGCTGCCGCAAAGGGCCATTGCCCGCAAACTTGTGCACACGGCCGATGCTGCAATCCTCACGTCGGCGGCAACGGCGGAGGCGGTGCGGCGCTGGCGGCCGTCGCTCACGCCCTTGGTGTTGCCGGTCTTCTCCAACATCGGCGCGCCCGATGCGCTGCCCGATTGGGAGGAGCGGGCACCGCACGCGGTTGTCTTCGGCGGCCCGGCGCGCCGCGCAAAGGTCTATGATGCGCTGGCAAAGCGGCCTGACGTGGCGCACCGCCTTGCCGGAGAATGTTCGCGCATCCTCGACATTGGCCCGCCCGGCCCACGCGCCCCCGCACAGATCGGCGGCTCTCCGGTCGACGTTTTGGGGCCTTTGCCGCCAGAGGCGGCAAGCGCACACCTTAAAGGCGCGCGCTATGGCCTGTTCGCCTACCGCCATCATGTGCTCACGAAATCGGGCATCTTTGCCGCCTACACCGCGCACGGGCTTGCCGCGATCAATCTTGGTGGCGGCACGGGCCTTTCCCACGGCCTTCAAGCGGGCCGGGAGTTTTTGACCGCCGACACCTTCGCCGCGGGCCGCATTCCCCCGCAGGAGACTGCGGCTACGGGCCGCCTTTGGTCTCAGGGCCACACCCTGGGACGGACCGCACAATCGGTGCGCACGCTCCTTGCCGGAATGGCATGAACATTGTCATCCACACCCTCCTGTTTCACCCCAGGGTGGGCGGGATCGAGCGGCGCACGGCGCTGATGGCACGCGCCTTTGCCGCCGCCGGACACAGCGTCACGCTCGCAACGCCTGTTGCCCACGACGCACCGCAAGACGACGGCTTCGGCAAAGCCCCTTACAGGCTCGTGCGTGCGCCCTCGGCGGCAGCGCTCGCGCGTCTGGTGCGGGCAAGCGACGTCATGGTGCAGATGAACGTCAGCCTCAAATATCTTTGGACACGGGCGCTGGGCACACCCGTTCTCACCTTTCACGCCAACGCCTATTGCCGCGATGACGGCACACTCTCGCTCAAAGACACGCTGAAACGCTTTGTGGCGCGCCACACGCCGGGGATCGCGAACAGCCGCTACACCGGCGCTGCCGTCGGCTGCCGCACGGTGATCCCCAACCCCTATGACGATGCCACCTTGTCGGTCACGCGCCCACACGCGGAGCGGCCGGGCGACCTCGTCTTCCTGGGCCGCCTGGTGTCGCAAAAAGGGGTCGATGTTCTGATCGATGCGCTCACGCACCTCAAACGCCGTGAGGGCACAGCGCCCGCCCTCACCGTGATCGGCGACGGGCCGGAGCGGGCCGCCCTTGAGGCACAGGCCATGCGCGCAGGCCTTTGCGTGCGCTTTGCCGGGACATTGTGTGGCACCGCCCTTTGCAAGGCGCTCAATGCCCACCGCGTCATGGTCGTCCCCTCGCGCTACCATGAGCCGTTCGGCATCGTGGCCTTGGAGGGGCTTGCGACAGGGCTCTTGCCGGTGGTCTCGGCTGACGGCGGGCTGACGGACGCCATCGGCCCCCACGGCCTTACCGTGCCCAACGGGGATGCCGAAGCGCTTGCCGATGCCATCCACACCGCACTCAGCGACCCGGCCGCGCAAAACCGCCTTGATGGGGTGGAGGCGCACCTGTCGCGGCACACCCGGGAGGCCATTGCAGCGCGCTATCTGGCGGTGCTGGAGAGCGTTGCGCGCGGCCGCCACAGCCGCACCCGCACTGGGCGGCAGGTGGCGCGGGGATGAGCCTCATCGTCAGCCATCCCACCGGCGCGCCGTTCGTGCGCGCGGTGCTGAAGGCGACGGAGCGGGCCGGGCTTCTGGAGGCGTTTCACACAACGCTCGCCCTGCCGCCGACGCTTGCCAAAACCCTGCCGCGGCGCTTTGCCCGGGAGGCCAGCCGGCGCACCTTTGCCGAAGCCCCACGCGCCAAAGTGGTCAGCCATCCACGGCGTGAGGCACTGCGCCTTCTGGGCCGCCGGTTCCGGTCACTCCCGCGCGTCAGTGTCGATGATGTCTACCGCGACCTTGACCGCGCTGTGGCCGCCGCGATCGGGCAGACAAAAAAGCCGCCTGCCGCCGTCTACGCCTACGAGGATGGGGCCCTCGAAACCTTCCGTGCCGCGCAGCGGTGCGGGGCCTTGCGCCTTTACGACTTGCCCATTGCCCACTGGCAGACCCACAGACGCGTGCTGGAGGAGGAGCGCGAACACCGGCCCGACTGGGCCCCCACCATGACAGCGCTCACCGACGGGCCCGAAAAGCTCGCCGCAAAGGATGCTGAGATCGAGGCGGCCGAAATCATCTTCGTCGCCTCATCCTTCACCCGGGCGAGCGTTGAAGCCCGTTTCGGGACCGACCGCACGGTGGTGGTCATTCCCTACGGCGCGCCGCCGCCCCGCGTGTGGCGGCCGGCCCCACGCAAGAGGGACGCACCGCTGCACGTCTTCTTCGCGGGACACCTTAATCAGCGCAAAGGCATCGCCGACCTGATGGAGGCGCTCGAAAACCTTGCCGTCCCCTGGCGCCTCACCCTTGCCGGACGCATTCCCTCTGGCGCGCCGGCCGCCCTGACAGCCTTCCTTGACCGCGAGAATGTCACCCACCTTGGCCACGTCCCCCATCCGACGCTTCTGGAAGCGATGGTGTCGGCCCATGTGTTCGTCTTTCCCTCGCTGATTGAGGGGTTTGCCATGGTGCTCACCGAGGCGATGGCCTGCGCCATGCCCATCATCACCACACCGCATACCGCCGGCCCCGACCTCATCAGCGAGGGTGTTGAGGGGCACATCGTTCCAATCCGCGCGCCGGACGTCATCACAGAACGCCTCACCGCGCTTTACGCCGATGAACCTGCCCGCCAAGCGATGGGAAAGGCCGCCCTTGTGCGCGCCCGATCGATGCCCTGGCGCACCTATGAGGAGGCCATGGCAGCCGCCATTGCCGCGCGGATTGGGCGGGCATGAGGCCGTCCTTCTCCGGGGCGTATCCCATGCGCGGCCAGCGCGCTTATGGGAGCCGGCCGCTGCCGTCGTGGGGAGCGGCCTACGCGCGGCGGCAGCAGCGCGCAGCCGCCCGGGCGGAGCGCAACCGGGTGACGGCGGTGCGGCTCATCTATCTTTTGTTCGCGCTCTCGCTTGTGGAGGGGGCCTTGCGCAAATGGGTCGCGCCGGGGTTCGCCAACCCACTCTTTTTCCTACGCGATCCCGTTGCCCTGGTGCTGTACGCCCACTGCCTGTCGACGGGCTTTTTGGGCATGCGTCTGCCGCTGGCGCGCCTTTGGTACAGCTTTGCCGCCTTTGCCACCCTCTGGGGCGGGATCGGCTACTTGGCGCAAGGCCTCGACCCCGTCGCCTGGGCGCTGGGGGCACGCAACTACTGGCTCTACATGCCGCTGATGTTCGTGGTCGCGGTCACCTTCCGCGTGCCCGACACACTGCGCCTCATGCGCTGGAGCCTGGTCTTATCGGTGCCCTATGCAGCGCTCGTCATCCTGCAGTACCGCGCCCCGGCCTCGGCCTGGATCAACCGCAGCGTTGACCCCTCCGCCGACGCGGTGACCATCGCCTTTGACATCGTGCGCCCCTATGGCCTGTTCACCTTCACCAGCCAAAACGTGGCGTTCGTGGCCGTGCTGGTGGCCTTCCTGGTGGCGTGGGTGCTGCTGCGCCGCCGCACGCCGATCGACACGCTCATCCTTCTGGCAGCGATCCCGGCGGTGGGGGCGCTTGCTGTGCTCACCGGCAGCCGCGCGATCTATTTTCTTGTGGCGGCCATCCTGGCGGCCACGGTGGGCGGAACTCTCCTCGTCGGGCGTTTTTTGAAGACCGCAAACCGCTTTACCTTGCTTGGCGTTGCGCTCGCCGTGGCAGCGCTTTTGCTGGCCTATCAGTTCGGCGACATGCTTGGCGCGATGATCGCCCGGCAGGAGGCGGCCGTGCGCTCAGAAGGCTCGGCGTTCCTGCGCGCCCTCGCCACCCTTGTGAGCTTTGTGCCGCCGCTGTTCGACGCCAACATGGTCGGCTACGGCATCGGGCGAGGGACGGCTGCCGTCGGCGCCTATCTTGGCCACATCTCTTACGACCATGGCGGCGAGCAGGAGCTTGGCCGCAACATCTATGAGCTGGGGCCCCTCGTCGGCCTTGTGTTTGTAGGACTAAAACTCGCCCTCGCGGTGCACGTTGCACGGGCGTCCCTGTTTGTCGCCGACCGGGCCGGATCGATCTTTTTGTTGCCCATTGCCGGGTGTGCATGCGTCGCGATCGTCCAGGGGCAGATCACAGCGTCCGCCCTCAACGGCTTTCTGCCGTATCTGCTGGCCGGGATGGTCCTTTCGACAGCACGCATCCTTGCAAAAGCACGCTAGGCTGTGGATTCCATTTCACCTATCGCAGCCAGATGTGTATTGCGGCGAGTTTGACGAAGCCGAGATAGGTTTGGGCGAGTTTGTCGTATCGGGTCGCGACGCGGCGAAACTGTTTGAGTTTTCCGAAGAAGCCTTCGATGCCGTGACGTGCGGCGTACAGAGCGCGGTCATAATGGTGTTGGTGCTTGCGTCGGCGCCGTGGCGGGATCACAGGGCACCCGCCTTGGTCAAGGATGAGGTCGTGGAGACCGTCAGCATCGTAGGCGCGGTCTGCGAGCACTGCGCCGGCGTGGACGCCTTCGATCAAAGCGTAAGCTGCGGCCATCTCGTTTTGCTGACCGGGGCCCACGCTGAGGCGAATGGGCAGCCCCAGCGCATCAGTCACGGCATGGAGCTTGGTGCCAAAACCCCCGCGTGAACGGCCCAGGGCCTGGGCATTGCACCCCCCTTTTTCCGCCGGGCTCCGGCGGCCTGGGCATTGGCCCGGATGACGGTGGCATCGATGGCGACCCACTCAAGGTCCGGATCGTCCACCACAGCGTGAAACAGCCTGTCGATGTGACCAGCACGAAGCCAGCGATAGTAGCGCGTCTTCACCGTGTGGAGATTGCCGTATCGTTCCGGCAAATCACGCCAACGGCCGCCCGAGCGGGCCATCCAAAGCAGCGCGTTGAGAAACTGACGCCCATCAGAGCGAGGGCCGCGCTTGCCCTTGCGGCCGCCGGGCACCAACTCGCGAAGCCGCTCCCACTGCCTGTCTGTCAGATCCTGATCGTGCATCAACGCCTCCCTAACAAGGCGTCAACAATGCAGACCATTCCGTTAAAAGGACGCTACAGCCTAGTGTCCCGATTCCGAAGTTAGTTCGATCTGGGTTTTGGCGGTGTCGACGGTACGCAGACAGAATCGTTGGACGGCGGCGAGGATGTCGTCGGCGGACTTGGTCCAGCGGAACGGTTTGGGATCGGCATTGACGGTTGCGATGTAGGCGTCGATGGCCGCTTCCAACTCTTGTGTTGAGCGGTGGACGCCGCGCCTGATCTGCCGCTCGGTGAGATCAGCGAAGAAGCGCTCGACCTGGTTGATCCAGGATGCGCCTGTCGGCGTCAGGTGGACGTGCCAGTGCGGACGCTTTGCAAGGAAGGCACGGATCGAAGCGGTCTTGTGGGTGGCATAGTTGTCCATCACGAGATGAACATCGAGGTCGTTTG
>CAZGNQ010000158.1:0-8339 GCA_964527285.1 uncultured Hyphomicrobiales bacterium
GTTTCAAAAAGGGTTTGCATGGAAACAGGCAGGCTTTGTGGCGAGGCCGCCGCGCGCGTCTAACGATGGCCGGTTGGCCATGACCGTGCCGCGGGCAGGGCGCCCGTGTGGAATCCGTCGCCAGGGACGTCAGCCGGGCGTTCGTGAGACGTGCTTCGCGCTGGCTGCGACGCGTTCAGATCTGGTCTGGATGGCGCATGACCAGAGACGCGTTCGTGCCGCCGAAGCCAAACGAGTTCGAAAGCACAGTGCCAACGGTGCGTGACTTGGCGACGTGGGGCACGAGATCGATCTGCGTCTCGACCGACGGGTTGTCGAGATTCAACGTCGGCGGGACGCGCTGATCGCGCAGGGCCAGGGCGCAGAAAATTGCTTCCACAGCGCCGGCAGCGCCCAACAGATGGCCAATGGCGCTCTTGGTGGACGACATCGATGTCGTCTCTGGAGACGCGTTACCGAACAGGCGCTCAACAGCGCGCAACTCGATCTCGTCGCCCATCGGCGTAGAGGTGCCATGGGCATTGATGTAGTCGATTTCGCTCGGCGCGATGCCCGCCCGTTTGATGGCGGCCTGCATGCAGCGATAGGCACCATCACCATCTTCGGCCGGTGCGGTAATATGATAGGCATCGCCTGACATGCCATAGCCGATGATCTCGGCGTAGATCCGCGCACCACGCGCCTTGGCATGCTCGAGTGCCTCAACGACGACGCAGCCTGCCCCTTCACCCATGACAAAGCCGTCACGGTCGGCATCGTAAGGCCGGGATGCCTTTTCAGGCGTCTCATTGAAGTTCGTTGAAAGCGCGCGGCATGCCGCAAAACCGGCCACAGCCAGCCGGCAGATCGGCGACTCCGTACCGCCTGCCACCATCACGTCGGCATCGCCCAGCGCCACCAGGCGCGCTGCATCACCGATCGCGTGTGCGCCGCTGGAACAGGCCGTGACAACGGCATGGTTCGGCCCTTTAAGGTGATGTTTGATCGACACCTGCCCGCTGGCGAGATTGATCAGGCGACCGGGGATGAAGAAGGGGCTGATGCGACGCGGCCCCTTGTCGGCCAGCAAAAGCGACGCCTGCTCGATGCCCTCAAGTCCGCCGATGCCGGAGCCGAACAGGACACCGGATGCCGCCTGCTCGTCGGGCGTCTTCGGGGCCCAGCCCGCATCGGCCAGCGCCTCATCGGCGGCAGCAACAGCGTAGACGATAAAGTCATCGACCTTGCGCTGCTCCTTCGGCTCCATGCATTCATCAGCATTGAAGGTAGCGTTGGTGCCATCGCCGCGCGGGACCCGGCACGCGATCTGGCACGACATGTCATCGACCTGGAATTCGGTGATCTTGCGGGCGGCGCTTTGGCCCTCCAGGAGGCGCGTCCAGGTCGCCTCAATGCCGTTGGCCAACGGCGAAACCATGCCGAGACCGGTAATGACGACCCTGCGGATCTCCGCCATGATCTGTAGCTCCTGGAATTGGAAACCTGCACAGCCCGGCTCTGCTGCGGTTGCGGCCTGGCCGTGCCCTGGCCGAGACGAACGCCGCCTGACGCGCGCACCGCCGGGTCGTGCCGTTCGCTTCGCCGCCGAGTCGCAAAAGCCTGCCCACCCGGTGTCGCCTAACTGCGCACCACGCCGGATTTCGTCAAGACAGCGTGGCGGGCGAGGTTGGCGCGTGGACCCTCGGCGCCAACGAAAAACGCGCCGCCCCGACAGGGACGACGCATTGATCTGCGCGATTGATCGCCAAGTCAGGCGGCTGGAGGAGCTGCGCTGCGACCGTGTGTGGCATTGCGCCCAGGATGGTGCCGGCCTGCAGACCGGAGGGCGCACTAACGCTGTCGGAGGGCCTCAATCAGGCCTTGTTTTCTTCCAGGTACTTGATGGCGTCGCCCACGGTCTGGATCGTGTTGGCCGACTCATCGGGGATCTCGACCCCGAACTCTTCCTCAAACGCCATCACCAGTTCAACGATGTCCAGGCTGTCCGCCCCAAGGTCGTCGAGAAAGCTGGCCTCTTCCGTCACCTTGGCAGGCTCGGCGCCGAGTTGCTCGACAACAATCTTCTTCACGCGTTCTGCGATGTCGCTCATCCGGCTTCCTCGTCTCGATGGAATCGCTTGGGTTGTAGGGTCATGCTGCCCGCAGTCGCACCACGGGTCAAATGTGTGTTTCGTGATGGCAAGGCGCTCCCGCGCCCCCACCATGCGGCGAGCGCATGTGGCCAACGGGTGCGCCGGGCGTCCGCAAGCGTTCGCCCTTCGCGGTCCCGCCGTTCACCATGGCCCGCAATCCGATGCAAGGCTTTTCACGCCGCTGTCACACGGAAAGCGCCCGGCTGTCGATCGCCGAACATTGGCACACCGGCGCCCCTCTGGCGCAGGGGCACGCTCATGCCGCCAAATCCGCTGTGCTGGGTCGCGCGCGCGATCAGACCATCACCATGCCGCCGTTGATGTGCAATGTCTGGCCGGTGACATACGCGGCCTCATCGCTGGCGAGGTACAGTGCGCCGGCGGCAATGTCGTCAACGGTCCCCATTTTCTGCATGGGGATGAGTTGCATGATCTGTTTAGAGGCTTCGTCGTTGAGCACATCCGTCATGGCTGTGGAGATGAAGCCCGGCGCGATGGCGTTGGCGGTGACCCCGCGGCTCGCCACTTCGCGCGCGACGGACTTGGTCATGGCGATCATGCCGGCCTTCGAGGCTGAGTAGTTGGCCTGCCCCGGATTACCGAAAACGCCTGACACCGAGGACATATTGATGATGCGGCCGTGGCGGCGTTTCATCATGCCTCGGATCACAGCCCGGCTGAGCACAAAGGCGCTCGTCAAGTTGATTTCGATGATGCGGTCCCAGTCGTCATCCTTGAGCAGCATCATGAGGTTGTCTTTGGTCGCGCCGGCGTTGTTGACCAGGATATCGAGCGTCTCGAGCTGGGCTTCAGCGTCCTTGGCCAGTTGTTTGACGGCCTCGCGATCCGACAGGTCGCACACCAGCACATGGACACGCTCGCCCAGTTCGCTCGCCAACTCCTGGAGCTTTTCCTCGCGCGTCCCTGAGATGGCGACAGTCGCGCCCTGGGCATGAAGGCGGCGGGCAATGGCCCCGCCAATACCGCCGGTTGCACCGGTGATGAGCGCGCCGCGCCCCGTCAGATCAAACATGGAAAAAACCCCGTCTGTTGGAAAGCGCGCGATGCCGCACGCGGAAATGGTGGTGCACGGCGGGTGGGGGCTGGTGCAGCGCCTCAGCGCCCATTCTTCAGCCTTCGGTCTATAGCCTTCGGTCTTCAGCCCGCAGCGGTGAGCGCCTGCGCAAAGGCTGCAATGTCGTCTGGTGTGTTGAGAGCGGTGACCGAGAAAGCGCGGTCGGCCTGGCGGGCGAGCCCACACAAAACCTTGCCGGCTCCCACTTCGACGATTGAGTCGACGCAAGCCACACCAACACGCCCGGCGCGCATGTTCGTCATGGTCTCACGCCAACGCACAGGCGCGGTCACCTGCGCCACGAGGCGGTCACGCAGTGTGGCGGCAGATTGGCTCGCATCGGCGGTGACGTTGGTGAAAACGGGCACGCTGGCGTCGTTGAGGCTGACCTTGCCCAAGGCGTCGTCCATCGCCGCTCGGGCGGGAGCCATCAGCGAACAATGGAATGGGGCGCTGACCGAAAGCGGTATGGCCCGCTTGGCTCCACGTTCCTTGGCATTTTCTGTGGCCCAGGCGACCGCCGCAGCGGCGCCACTCAACACAATCTGCCCTGGTGCGTTGTCGTTTGCCGGTGCGCAGACCAAGCCCGTCGCTTCCTCGGCGGATGCCGCCAGGGCCTGGGCCGCGTCGGGCGCCATACCAAGCACCGCAACCATTGCGCCTTCCCCGGGCGGGACGGCCGCTTGCATCGCCTGACCGCGCAGCCGCAAAAGCCGCGCCGCATCGGCCAATGACAGAACGCCCGCTGCAACGAGAGCGGAATACTCGCCCAGAGAGTGCCCGGCGGCACACTGTGCCAGGGCCGCGAAGGGCTTGCCGGTTTCCGCCTCCAACGCCCGCAGCGTCGCGATGCTGACGGCCATCAGCGCCGGCTGGGCATTGGCAGTCAGTGTCAGCGTGTCTTCCGGGCCATTGGCAATCAACTTGCTCAGGGCCTCGCCGAGTGCCTCGTCGACCTCATCGAAAACGGCGCGCGCTGCCGGATAGGCGGTGACGATCTCTGCGCCCATGCCAACCTTCTGGCTGCCCTGACCGGGAAAGACAAACGCTCTGACGGGGGGCGTAGGGTCGTTGGACATCGGCACTTCTCACGGTGTGAACGTTCGGCGGGTCGAGGCTGGGACGCAGGTGTGCGCGGCCCGCATGCGTTCGTCAATCCGATCGCAACCTGGCGCGGTGTGAGAAAACCAGCCGGGCACGCTGTTTCAAGGGCGTTTTCAGGCCACTTGGACCGAGAAAAGCCTTCCCATTGGCGCGCCCTGACGGTATACGGCCCGCTTCCGGCTGGAGGCTGAGATGGGGCAGCGCCCCAGGTGCACTGCGCGTCAAGCGCCGAGCCCCATCGTGTTTCCGCTCTTGGGTGTCGTTTTGATAAGCCTTTTGCGGCTTTCAACGAGGCTTTGCGCCGGATGTGCACGGGACCACCTCGCAATTGCGGGGCGCGCGGGCACGATGAAACTGCAACAAAAGGCAAAGGCGATAACGACATGCCGCAATATGAGCATGTGTTCTTGTCCCGCCAGGACGTTTCGTCCCAACAGGTCGAATCGATGACGCAGGAATTCTCCCGCATCATCGAAGGCCTCGGCGGCAAGATCCAGAAGACCGAGCAGTGGGGGCTTAAGACCCTCGCCTATAAGATCAAGAAGAACCGCAAGGCGCATTACACGATGCTGCACATTGATGCCCCGCACGAAGCGGTGGCGGAGATGGAGCGTCAGATGGGCCTCTCCCAGGATGTTTTGCGCATCCTGACGCTTAAGGTTGAGGCGTTCGAAACTGAGCCGTCAGCGATGATGCGCAAGTCGGACCGTGACGATCGCCGCGGGCGCCGTGGTGGTGGCGGCGGTGGCGGTGGCGGCGGACGCCGTGATCGCGACGATGATCGCCGGCGGGACCGCGGTGACGACGATCGTCGCCGTGACCGCGACCGGGAGAACTAAGCCATGGTCGATATTGCACAGCTTCCGGTCCGCCGGCCGTTCCACCGCCGGCGCAAAACATGCCCGTTCTCAGGCGATAAAGCGCCGAAGATCGACTACAAGGACATTCGCCTCCTGCAGCGCTATGTGTCGGAGCGCGGCAAGATCGTGCCAAGCCGGATCACGGCGGTCTCAGCGCCAAAGCAGCGCGAGCTGGCTCGCGCGATCAAACGTGCACGGTTCCTCGGCCTGCTGCCCTTCGTGGTCCAGTAGACGCAAATATTCCGGCGCTCATCAGGTGCGCCGGTTGTCATATCGATGGGCGCGTCCGCACTCGCGGCGCGCCGTATCTTTCGTTGGCCGAGGCCCGTGCCGGAGCGCACAGGCCCGGTCTAACCGCGCAAGGCGCATGGGGCCTGCGCGCGGGACCGCTGAAAGGACAAGCCATGCAGGTCATTCTTTTGGAGCGCATCGCCAAGCTCGGACAGATGGGCGATGAGGTTTCTGTCAAAGACGGGTACGCCCGCAACTTTCTCCTGCCGCGCCGCAAGGCTCTGCGCGCCACGGAGGTGAACCGCAAACGCTTTGAGAATGAGCGTTCGCAACTCGAAGCCCGCAACCTCGAGCTTAAGCAGGACGCTGAGCGCATTGCTGAGGTGCTGGACGGCGGCACGCACGTCATCATCCGCCAAGCCGGCGACACGGGGCAGCTTTACGGTTCGGTCAGCACACGGGACATCGCGTTGGCGATCTCCGAGAGCGGCACGACCGTGGAGCGGCGCCAGGTGCTGCTCGATCGGCCGATCAAGTCTCTTGGCCTCAACGAAGTTCGCCTGCAGCTTCACCCGGAGGTTGAGGTGATGGTGACCATGAACGTCGCCCGCACCGAGGAAGAGGCCGAGCGCCAAGCCGCCGGTGAAGACGTGACTGTCATTCAGGACGACCTGGAGGACCTCTTCGATCTTGGCTATCGCGAAGACGAGGATGAGGACGGTGACCGTGATGGCGACGGGGATGGCGACGGTGCGCGCGATGACGACGCCGGCGCCGACGGGTCTGACGCGCCAGAGGACGACACAACGGTCTGATCGCGCTCTCGGCTAAGCCGACATCACGCGCCATCGAACTGAAAGCATTTTGGGCGGCACCGGGGACGGTGCTGCCCTTTTTTGTTGTCGCACACTGCTCAGTCGGTTCCGTTGAGTCTCTCGCTGCCAAGCCAGTTTATGGCCTTGCCCGCCCGATCTCCCCGCAATCCGCCACCGCCCCCAGGCCCGCGAGGGATCTGGGCCTTCTTGGTGAATTTCAACGAAGGGAATCGCGCGCGTCTGTATGTTTGGCGCCATGACAGAGACAGCCGCTCCCCTCCGCGCCGTTGCCGCGCCTGACGCCGCAGCGCAGCCCAAAACCGGTGACGCAATTGCGCATTTGCGCAAGGCCCCCTCCAACGTGGAGGCCGAGCAGGCGCTGCTCGGCGCCATCCTGCGCAACAACCCGACGCTCGACCGCGTCTCAGGTTTTCTGAAGCCCGAGCACTTTTTCGAACCGCTCCACGGCCGCATCTATGAGGTGGCGTCGGCCATCATCCAGAGCGGCAAGCAGGCCTCGCCGATCACCGTGCGAACCTTCTTTGAGCATGAGCCGGACGTCGGCGATGTTTCTGTTGCCGCCTATCTGGTGCGGCTCGTGGCCAACACGGCGACGATCATCGATGCCGCCGACTACGGGCGGCTCATTTATGATCTCTATGTCCGGCGCGAGTTGATCATGCTCGGGGAGGATATCGCGACGCTCGCCTATGATTCTCCCCATGACTGCGCGCCCCAGGAACAGATCGGGGAGGCCGAGCAGCGGCTTTACGGGTTGGCGGAGTCCGGCAAGTACGGCCAGGGGTTCGAGACCTTCAACGACGCGGTCACCGAAGCGGTCACCATGGCCGGCAACGCCTATGAACGCGACGGTGGCCTCTCAGGCATTGCCACAGGGTTGATCGACCTGGACCAGAAGATGGGCGGTCTGCAACCGTCGGACCTGATCATCCTCGCTGGTCGCCCGTCCATGGGCAAAACCGCGCTTGTCACCAATATCGCCTTCAATGTGGCCGCGGCCCACCGCACCGAACCGCAGCCCGACGGGACCGAAAAGACCGTGAACGGCGCGATCGTCGGCTTTTTCTCCCTTGAGATGTCGTCGGAGCAGCTTGCAACGCGTATTCTGGCAGAGCAGGCGAACGTGCCATCGGAAAAAATCCGCCGCGGTACGATCGATGAGGACGAATTCCGCGCCTTGAGCGAAACAGCGCGTCGGCTGTCGTCCATCCCACTCTACATCGACCAGACCGGGGGCATCTCCATCGCCCAACTCGCCGCTCGCGCGCGGCGCCTGAAACGTCAGCGCGGGCTCGATCTGCTGATTGTCGACTACCTGCAGTTGCTGACCGGCTCCAGTCGCAGATCCTCAGAAGGGCGCGTGCAGGAGATCACGGAGATCACCACCGGGCTCAAGGCGCTTGCCAAGGAGTTGCAGGTGCCTGTGATCGCCCTGTCGCAGTTGTCGCGCCAGGTGGAGCAACGCGAGGACAAGCGTCCGCAGCTTTCTGACCTGCGCGAATCCGGTTCCATCGAGCAGGACGCTGACGTCGTGATGTTCGTCTTCCGGGAGGAATATTATCTGGAGCGCGCCGAGCCCCGCCCGGGGACGCCGGAACATCAGGAATGGCAGGCCAAGATCGGCGAAGTCCACCAGCAGGCAGAGGTGATCGTCGGCAAACAGCGCCACGGCCCAACGGGAACGGTGACGCTGCACTTCGACGGCGCTGTCACCCGCTTCGGCAATCTGGCGCGGGACGGGCGCGGACCGGCGAGTTATGAATGAGTGGGAGATCGCGACACCCGTATCTTGTATAACGGGCGAAGGAGTTGGCATGACGTCAGGCGCACAACCGGGGCCATTGGCCGGAAAAAACGCCGCGACCGCCGCACCGCGCGATGGGATCACGGCGGCTCTCGCACGTGTGCGCCCGGCCTGCACTTGCGCCATCGTCATCGATCTGGCCGGACTGACCCACAATGTCGTTGTCCTGCGTGAGCGCGCAGCGCCGGCCGACGTGGCGGCTGTCGTGAAGGCGGACGCTTATGGGCTTGGAGTGGCAAACGTCCTGCCGACGTTGCGCAGGGCCGGGATCTCCACCTACTTTGTGGCCACCATTGA
>CAZGNQ010000159.1:0-8338 GCA_964527285.1 uncultured Hyphomicrobiales bacterium
CGCCCGGTTGGGTGTGGCTGGGCTGCCAGCGGGCACGCAACCGCTCCTCCCTTTCACGGCGCGCGCGCGCCAGCAGGCGTACCAGCCGGCGCACCACCCGCCGCAGCACCCGGCCCTTCCGAGAGCAACGCCGTTCCCCATTTGCCAGCAATCGTTGACGCCGGGCATAAGTCAGCGCCACTTGGCGGGACCGGCGACCGGCGGCGTCACGACGCGCGACCGCAAGCCAGCACAGAAAAACACGAAAAGCGATGCAATCGGCTCACCGCAAACGCGGCCGACACACGCATCGCGTGGGAGAGCGCCATGCCGGAAACGATGAACCCGACATCTGGACTGCCGCCGCGCGAGATGCCGGCCCCGGAAACCACCGCGCTGCGCCCACGCAAGCCCGGTCCGATCGCCGTCCTCATTGCCGACCTCGTCGGCCTCAAATTCGGCGCCGACGGCCAGCCCGATCCCGGTGAGGTCAAGGCGCACATCGAGGCGCGTGGCGGCACCTTTCATGTGGGCGCGCACCCTGGCGATGGCGTGCTTGAAGGCGAGGGGCTCCATTTTTTCTATCAGCCCGACCTCAGCGTGCCGGACGAGATCGCCGAGCAGACCGGCGACGGTCGCTATGATGCGCTGATCGCGGCCGCGACCTTCATCCCGGCCGAAGCGCGCTTCAACGAGGGTGGTGTGCGGATCGGTGCCGGCACCGGCAATATGGGCGCCCAGTCCTGGGGTGGCGGCAATGGCGTTGGCGGGGTGGCACCGCTGATGAACACGCCGGGCTTCAATGCGCGCGCCACCGCCCAGATGGCGATGAAGGCGTTGCTGCGGTTCCTGCCCGATCTGCCGCTTGACACACTGCATGCACGCAGCGTCGCCCGCCAGTTCGACACCGGACGACATCTGCGCGACGTGCCGACGCAAAAGCTGGAAGGCAAGCGCATGGCCGTCATCGGCTATGGTAACATCGGGCGCGAGATGGCCCGGCTTGCACAGTCCTTCCAGATGGACGTTGTCATCCACGCCCGTGCGCATCACCGCGATTGGATCGTCTCGGAAGGCTTTGCTTACGCCGAGACGATCGAGGCGGCCGTCCGTGGTGCCGACGTGCTGTCACCGCACACCGGCCTAGGGCCTCGCGATCCGCAAACCGGCACATTCGCGAATGCAGGTCTGATCGATGGCGCCATCCTGGCACTGCTCAAACCGGGCGCGATTGTGGTCAACTTCGACCGTGGCGAGGTGGTTGACGCCGGCGCGCTGCGCGATGCGCTCAGTTCCGGCCAGGTCCGCGCCGCGGCCATCGATGCCGACCTTTTCGTTGCAACCGCGGACGGCGCTTTGTCCGGGCCGCTTGTGCCTTACCTGGATCTGCCGGAACAGTTTGGCGATCGCGTGCTGCTCTTGCCGCACGCCGCCGCCGATACGGACCACCCGTCACGGGTTGCGGGCGCCAAGCAGGCGGTTGACCAGATCTTTGCCGCCGTTTGTGAGCGCATCGTCATCAATGGCGTCGGTGAGACGCCGGCGGGATACATCGACGCTGGCGCAAAGACACCTGTGGGCGTCGGGCGGATCGACCCGGCCGTTCTCAGGGCGGCGCTGGGCGATGCCGACCTGCTGGCAGCGTTGTCGGCCGACGTGCGTATTCTCGCCGACATCATTGCAGCCGCCGAGGCCTCCGGCGGGCCCGAGGTGGCGTCGCGCCTGGCCACTGAACATGGCGACCAGTTCGTCCTTGCCGCAAATCGCCTGCGTTCACGGCTGCACAAAAGCGGCCTGCACGGCCCCGTTTAACGGACACCACGCACGGTGCGCCGAAGGTCTTCCGGCGGGCGCGCCGCAGCGGCGTGCCCGGCACATCCTGCGCCATGAGCGCATGGCGCGCAGTCCCCAAAACTACAATTGCCGCGCGCGGAAGGTATCGCACTGCTGCATGTCGCCGGTCTGCAGGCCGCGCTGGAGCCAGCGCTGGCGTTGCGCAGCCGAGCCGTGGGTGAAGGCGTCCGGCACGACCCGGCGACCGGCACGGCGTTGCATCATGTCGTCGCCGATGGCGCTGGCCGCGCGCATGCCCTCTTCAACGTCGCCGGGCTCCAGGATCTGCTGCTGCCGGTTCGCCACCGCGGCCCAGACGCCAGCGAGGCAATCCGCCTGCAACTCCATGCGCACCTGCAGCCTGTTGGCTTCGCGCCGCCCAACGCGGAACTTGCGGCCCTGGACCTGCTCAGTGATGCCGAGCAGCGTTTGCACGTGATGGCCGACCTCATGCGCCACAACATAGGCCTGCGCAAAATCGCCGGGCGCGCCGAACTTGTCCCGCAGCTCCCGGTAAAATGACAGGTCGATGTAGATCGTCTGATCAAGCGGGCAGTAGAACGGGCCCATTGCGGCCTGGCCCCGGCCGCACCGCGTGGTGGTCGTGCCTGAGAAAAGCACCAGCTTTGGATCCCGGTAATCGCGCCCGACGGCCTGGAATTTCGCCCGCCAGACATCCTCGGTGGATGCCAGCATCACCTTCACGAACGAGGCCAGATCGTCGTTGCCGCTGGGCCGGTTGACCGGGCGGCGTTCGCCGGAGCGCCCGAAGATATCCGTCACCGAGCGACCGGACGCGTCCGAGGGGCCGGGGATGCGCGGGATGCCCGAGGTCGAATCCTGCCCCACGTCAAAGCTTGATGGCCGCCCCCCGGTCTCGATCTGGGGAAACGGGATGCCGGCGCCGCCCCCGCCGCTCAGCAATTTCAGCGGGTTGATGCCGAGCATCCAGCACACGCCCAGCACGATCAGGATGGTCCAGAACGAAAAGCCACCACCGCCACGCGCACTGCTGCCGCCGCCCGGCATGGGAATGCGCAAACCGCGGCCTTGCCGGCGCCGCGACCGCCCCATCGGAAAACGGAATCCACCGCCACCGAAGATGCCGCCGCTTTGCCCGCGCCGGTCCTCGACGTTCGTGCTCTCGCGGCGTCCGCGCCAACGCACCATGCGCCCAACCTCCAGCTTCGTTCTTCAGCCTCGCCGTGCACGCCAGTTGCGGACCCGCAGACGTGATCACGCAGCCACAGCGCGCCGGACCGGCATGGGATTGGTTAGTGCACACGCACCAGCGCAAGGGCAAGCCAGACGCTGTGCGGGGATGCAGACCTCACGACGTCTTGCCAACCGTCGCGCCGACAAGGGGCACCCGCCGCCATGGTGTTGACGCGAAAGCGTGTTCGCTCGGCTTCGCAACAGCACAAAACGGGCTTGAAGGCCGGGCTGGAGGCGATGGCAGGCGGCGGAGCGGCAGCATGATGCCCGCGGAGATGGTGCGCAGGTCCAAAGGCCGAAGCGGTGCTGACGCGCGCGTGGTTTGGTCCGCTGCGCTGATGCTCGCCCGTCGCTTGAACGGGCCAGTTGGCGCGTCACTTTTGGCCTTATGTGTCTTAGCGCCAGCCAGCGCAGCGCCCTTGGAGCATAAGGCAAAAGCCTTGTTGCTGGCATCCGCACCCCAGGTGCGCTCCGGCCTGTTCCACGGGCTCAGCGCGGCAAGCGTGCCACAGCGCAATCCAGTGCGTCCCATCCCACCGGACCAACCCCCACCCATCAACGCGGGAGCGAGCCCGCGCGCAGGCGACCCGATCAAGCCAAGCCGGAGCAAACCTGGCCTCGGCAAACGTGGTCTCGCCAAATCTGGTCTGGCCAAACCGGAAGGGGCTTTTGCCACCAGCACGTCCACGGGCCGGGGGCCTCTGCCGCCGCCCGATTTCAAAAGCACGTCCGATGCCTTGGTGTGGATCGACCGCTACCGCAAAGCCCCTGATCCATCCGCCGTGCCAGCCGCCATCCGCGCCATGGCGCGCGTCGGCCTCTTCACCGGGCAAAGCGAAGCCGCACTCTACATCGGCTTTCTCGCGGGCGTGATCGGCGCCAACGAGGTGGATGCCAGGGATCTCATTGCGGCGCTCTTTCCCATGGCCCCAGAGCACCAGGCCGTGATCGTCAAGGCGATTGCGTTTTCCGGGCATCCATTCTGGCAGACACTGCTCAAAACCTTCGGGGAGCGCATGCCCGCGCGTCGCCGCCTGATCGATCTCTATCTGACCGGCGCGCTGAAACCGATCGACAAGCTCGCACTCGATGCAGAGCCCAATCTGCTCGATACGCTTTGGGGCATGCATTTCGCGACGGGAAAATATGCGCCTGTTGTTCAGATCCTCCAGGCGCTGGCGTGGGTCGAGGACGATGAAAACCTTGATCGTCTCACGGTGGCGAGCCGCGCCAGTTGGACCTTGGCGTTCAATGCCGCGCGCGACAATGATCTTCTGCGCCTCTATCAGGCCCAACAGCCCACGCTTGGCGATGCCGCGGCCAAACGGCTCGGCGAAATCATCGAAGCGGTTGAGCTGTTCGATGCCGAACGCATTCGCCGCCAGGCGCTTGCACAGATCGAGGAGATCAGGCGCCGACCGCCAGAGGCCAAAAGGAATTGGTCGGACTGGGCGCGGGATGCGGGATCGACAGCCATTGCGCTCGGCTGCGTTGCGGCGCAGGCCACCGGCTTTGCGCAGGTGGGCGCGGCCTGCGTTATTGGTGGCGCCGTCTATACGGGTGCGACCAAACTCTGGCAGGGCCTTCCCGATCGCGACACCAAAGAGCAATAAAAACGCCGATCATTCCACCCATCGCGTGCTCTTGTTTTGATGCATTCTGATGGCGAACCCGCCACATTTTTTTCTAAGTGCGTGCACGGCGGATCAGCCGCATGACGATCAAGATGCGACAATGTGGAACGAAAAGGGCGATACGGCACGTTTTGGAGACACCATGTCGGCACCTCGGCCCAGGCGGCGCAAAGGCTCAGCTTGGGAATGCCGGCGCCATAAAGTCGGCCGCAATTGAAACGTTGTCGCGCCTCAATTGAATTCCAGTTCGGTCATCGTTGTCACAGTAAACGAGGATGGTGAAGATGGCTTTTGGTGCTCAAAAACGGTCCGACCCGGTCAAGATTCCGCCCATCGCAACAGCGGATGAGACTGCTGCAACAGATCGCTTTTGGGCCGATCCGAGCGATCGTCGGGACGCCCCAGGCCCCATCGGCGCGCCCATGGGTGCGCCCGCTGTCCCAAATCAGGCTGTGGGCAACACGAGCCCCAATGTCACGCCGTTCTCAGGGTCAATGGCTGGAACGAACGTCAAGCCGATCGGCGCGGGAGAGCCACGCACCTCCGTGATCGGCAACGACCTGACAATCTCCGGCGAAAAGCTCCATATCGAATCGAAAGGCGCACTGCGCATTGACGGCGACATTTCCGGTGACGTCTCGGCGGCCGCGTTGGAGATCGGCCCCCGGGGGTCTGTGTCCGGCTCAGTCGCGGCCGACAAAGTTCACGTGGAAGGCCAGGTTTCAGGGCAGATCCATGCACGCACGGTTGCACTCAAGAGCAGCGCCACCGTGGACAGCGATATCCATTACGACACGATCGAAATCGAACAAGGCGCGCAATTCAATGGCCGGGCTCGGCCTGCAAAATCGAGCGATATGGGCGCGCACAACGACGCCGACGATGGCAGCCTGCACGCGCAAGCACCCATCGAGGCCGCGTAAGGTCAGACCATATTCGATTGGATCGCCCGGCTTTTGACGGCCGGCGGTCCTCCGTGTCGACGGCGCGTCACTGCGTCTTGAGCGCGGCTTCGATCGCGCTGACAACGCGTCCCGAAAGGGGGCGCGCCGTCGAACCGTAGGCGCCCTTGATCTGGCCATCGCGGCCAATCAGGTATTTATGAAAATTCCAGCGTGGCGCGTTACGCACGCCAGCGCTTTGGCGCGCCCAACGGTAAAACGGGTGCGCCTCTCGCCCCCGGACTTTCAATTTCTCCGTCAGCGCGAAAGTCACACCGAAAGCACCTTGGCAGAATGCCTTGATGTCCTCTTCGGCTTTCGGCTCCTGGCCACCGAAATCATTCGACGGAACGCCGATGACAACGAGCCCACGATCACCATACCGCTCGTGGAGTGCCTGCAGGCCCTCGTATTGCTGGGTGAACCCGCAGAACGACGCCGTATTGACCACCAAGATCGGCCGGCCCTGGAAACGATTGAGGGGCAGTGCCGTGCCATCGATCGCAGTAAAGGCGAAATCGTAGGCCGTCTTCCCGGTCACAGTGTCCGCGGGCGACGCAGCAGCGCTGCCGAGCGTGGCCAATCCCAGAACAACGCCCCCGACGGCGCCAATGACGTCCCCTAAGCGTTTCGCCACCAGTCCCTCCTATTTCTAATACATACCGGCAACGGACGGGAGGCCCTGATCGATCGCTTGCTGCTCCTTCAGTTCCCTTGCCTTGCGGTCGCCTGCACCAATCCCGCCCGGCGTAGAGCGCGCACCAGTCGGCCGACGCGACGCATGCGCCGACGGTCCCGCCGGTTGAGCGTGAAGCAGCAGCAGCACGGCACGAAACGGCGCTGGCGATCGGCAAGGTGGCGTTGCAGTCCTCTTGCGCCAGTGGGCGGCACCGATGCACCGCCAAACGGCGCCCGGTCAGGTCCCCGCTGCGACCTTCCATCATGCCCCGGGTCAGGCCTTCTCTGATCCGCCATCATGGCCCTCGTCCACTGGGTTTGCGCCCGGGGCGATCGTCATTTGCCTGCCCTGCACATCGTACGGGGTGTGCAGCGTGAATGCTTCCGGCCCGCAGCCCTGATGCCACAACTCGGCATGCCGACGCACGGCCTCAGCCCAGTTCGGCGGCTCGGTTGGATGACCATGCCACCAGGCCACATGGCCCGGCCATGGCGCCGGATCGAACCAATGCTGCCGCCTCTTGAGGGCAAGCGCATGGATGCCCGCATAGCTGAACGCGCGCGCCGCTTCCACGCTCTGCCACAATGACAGCGTGGCCGGCGCCCAGCCGTCGCCGTGGGGGTCGAAGCCTTCTGGAAAGACCTGCTCGCCCCACTCTGGCGGGCCTGACGGTTCGTCCGGATAGCCCGAACGTGCAATCAGTCCGGGCGCCTCATCGACCGCGGCAAATACCGGATCGTTCAGACGCTGGAAGCCGGTGTTGACGCGGTGGTCCGCCGGCTGACGGAAAACGCCATAGGTGTAGAGCGCCAGGGCCGGCGCGTTCGCCGCGCTGAGTTCGGATGAGGATGACATCACGCCGCCTCCTGCCCATTGCGCCCCGCCGCACCGGTAGCCGATGCGTCACCAACCGTCATCGCAACGTTGCGGTTTCGCGCTAGCCGCTCTCGTCGAAACCTTCAATGCCCGCCAAACGGAGCGCGATCCCCATGACATCGACCGGCCCCAACTGCACGACGGCATCACAGCAGGCCACGGAGCCAGCCGTTGGCGCGCCGCGTCCCATCACCAAGGTCCTGTTCATCTCCGCCGACCAATGGCGCGGCGAAGCGCTGTCCTGCCTTGGCCACCCTGCGGCTCAGACACCGCACCTCGACGCGCTCGCAGCGGACGCTACGCTGTTCACCAATCACTTCTCGTGCGCTGCGCCCTGCGGCCCGGCGCGCACCACTTTCCTCACCGGCCTCTACCCCTTCATCCACCGCTCCGTGCGCAATGGCACGCCGCTCGCCGCCCGCCACACCAACCTCGCTCTGGAAGCGCGCAAGGCCGGCTACGATCCGGTGCTCTTCGGCTACACGGACTCGTCCACCGACCCTGCCACGGTCGCGCCAGCAGATCCCCGACTGCGCAGCTTTGAGGGCGTCCTGCCGGGGTTCCGTCTGGAAGCATCCTTGAATGAAGGCTGCCTGACGGGATGGCTCAGCGAGCTGGCGCGCAAGGGCTATGACATTCCGCCCGACGACCTGTTTGAGATCTATCGCCACGTGGGAACCGACACGGTGATGGATCACGTCTCGCGCGCGCCAGCGGCCTATCGGGCCGAGGACAGCGACACGGCTTACATTGCCGACAAGTTTCTCGACTTCGTTCGCCTGCGCGCGCGCGAGGCCTGGTTCGCCCACGTCGTCTTTCTGCGGCCCCATCCGCCCCTGATTGCGCCTGAGCCCTACAATGCGCTCGTTGATACGGCCGACGTGCCAGCGCCTCGCCGTCAGGCCACGCTGGCCGAGGAGGCTGCGACGCACCCCTACCTTGCCCACTGGTTGGAGGAGATGCGCGTACCGGCCTACTTCGAAAGCCAGGTGGATGTGCACGCCATCACCGAGGACGACCGCGCAGCGCTGCGCGCTGTCTATTATGGCTTGATCGCAGAGGTGGACGCCCAGGTGGGCCGCATCATCGCCCGGCTGAAGGAAACTGGCGAATACGATCAGACGCTCATCATCTTCACCGCCGACCACGGCGAGATGCTGGGCGACCACTGGTGCTGGGGC